>CAIMCU010000106.1 GCA_903839585.1 uncultured Actinomycetes bacterium
TGCATACCTTGCAAACACAGCTACACCAGAACGTCTGGAAGCAATCCGTGCGCAACTTCACCTCAACGATCCAATTTGGGTTCAGTACGGAAATTGGGCATGGAACGCTTTGCACCTCGATTTTGGAATGACACTCACCGGTGAGACGTCTGTATCTGAAATCTTGCGTGAGCGAATTCAAAACACTCTGATCCTTATGGGTAGCTCGGGCATTATTGCAATGCCACTTTCAATTCTCATCGGTGTATATGCAGCTGTACGACGCGGAAAACTGTTTGATAATGTAAGTTCACTTATAACCCTTGTTCTCGCTGCACTACCTGAGTTTGTTGTAGCAATCTTTGTAGTTTTCCTCTTGGCTACAAATGTTTTTCAAATCTTTCCAGCAGTTTCATTTCTGGATCCAGGGACTCTCGCTTGGTCCCAACCTATGGCACTTGTTCTTCCAACTTTGACTCTCGTACTTGCTGTGACACCTTATGTTTCACGAATTATGCGCGGCTCAATGATCGAGGTCATGGAGTCTGAGTACATTCAAATGGCGCGCTTAAAGGGCCTGTCGGAGCGAACTGTAATTCTTCGTCACGCACTTCCTAACGCGATTGCACCAACCATCCAGGTAATCGCACTCCAGCTGGCATGGCTCGCCGGTGGCGTCGTAGTTGTTGAGGCGGTCTTTGCTTACCCGGGTATCGGTACTGTCATGATTGATTCGGTAAAGGGACGCGATCTCCCTATTGTTCAAGCAATCACACTGATGATTGCAACGCTTTATGTTGTTCTGAACATCCTGGCAGATATCGGAACAATTCTCTCAACTCCCCGACTTCGAACCAAATACTCACGCAAAAATGATAAATCAGATGTCTTTGCTGCGATGGGAGGGGATGAGTAATGTCTAAAGACTCAAAAGCTAAATCTCAGCTGAGAGTATTAACTGCTCTTACATTTAGACAGACCTATGCAAAAGTAGGTGCGTTCATAGTCCTGGCAGTTTTGACTCTTGCTCTTGTCGGTCCTTACTTCGCGCCGTACGCTTTCGATGAGTTCATCGATATGCCGAATGCTCCTCGCTCTGGAACATTACTTCTGGGTGCCGATGATCTAGGAAGAGATGTTTTTACTCGATTCCTTTGTGGGGGTCGCTCAATTATAGGACTATCTTTTGTATCAACCGTATTAGGTGTTGGGCTTGGATTACTTATTGGCCTTTTTGCTGCTTCAGCAAAGCAGCGTACAGATGGTTTTATTATGAGATTTAATGACATCTTGCTCGCTTTCCCGCAAATAGTCTTCGTTCTACTTGTTGTTTCAGGATTCGGAACGAGTATCTTCCTTATTGCGATCACGGTTGGATTCACACACGCACCTCGAACCGCGCGAATAATCCGTGCAGCAGCAGCAGAGGTAATGGAACGTGACTTTATTAAAGCTGCGATTGCGGTAGGAGAAAAACGCCATCGCATTATTCTCAGCGAACTTCTTCCAAACGTAACTTCTCCCCTATTGGTTGAGTTCGGTCTTCGTATGACTTACTCAATCGGACTTGTTGCTGCGGTCAGCTTCTTGGGACTTGGTCTTCAACCACCTGCTGCAGATTGGGGATTGATGATTAATGAAAACCGTGGTGCTATCACTGTTCAGCCCTGGGGAGTTTTGATGCCAATCGCGGCGATTGCAATCTTCACTATCGGCATCAACTTCATTACAGACTCCTTTGCAAAGGTTGCGATCGGTATTGATCGAAAGGGTAAAGAATGAGCGTTGTAAAGGTATCTAATGTAGATATTGCTATTACCCGTGGCGGTATCAAGATCGTTGAAAACATCTCCTTTGAGATCGCAGCTGGTGAAATCCTTGGTCTCGTTGGTGAGTCAGGTTCAGGCAAGACAACTGTTTCTATGGCCCTGCTTGGACACACTCGTAAGGGTGCGGTCATTGAGGCTGGATCAATCGAAATCGATGGCCATCAAATCGTTGGTGCGGATGAGCTTGAGCTTCGCTCACTTCGTGGTGGAACTATCGCCTACGTTCCACAAGATCCAGGAACTGCGCTCAATCCAGGTCTTCGAATCTCCAAGCAGATCTTGGAGTCACTAGAAAAGCATCTTCCAGAGCAAAATCATGAAACTCATATGGCCCGTGTTCGTGAAATTCTCACAGAGGTTGCACTGCCATCAGATGCAGACTTCTTAAAGCGCTATCCCCATCAACTCTCTGGTGGACAGCAGCAACGCGTTGCAATCGCTATCGCATTTGCCTGTCGCCCAAAGGTAATTGTCTGCGATGAACCAACCACCGGTTTGGATGTCACGACGCAGTCAACCGTTCTGGCAACTATTCGCTCCCTATGCCGTGAGCACGGTGTTGCAGCGCTTTATGTTTCCCACGATCTTGCCGTTGTTGCAGAGCTAGCGGACAAGGTTGCCGTTATGTATGCAGGTCATATCGTTGAAAATGGTGATCGAGATGAGGTCTTCTTCAACTCAGTGCACCCATATACACGTCGCTTAATCCGTGCCCTGCCAGATATCGCAGGTCGCAATCAGATTCTCGGTATCTCAGGTTATGCACCGATGCCTTGGGAACGACCAACTGGTTGCGCCTTTGCTCCGCGATGTGAAGATGCTCAGGCGATCTGCTCACAAACCTCACCTGTTGTAACGCAGTTAAGTTCAACTCACAACGTCTCATGTCATCGCCACAACGATGCAACAAAGATCGTTGCCACACCTCGAGAAGAGCGCCGCGCGGTTTCAGCAACCGATAGCCACCTTCTTTCAGTCAACGGCCTCAATGGTTACTACGGCTCCCGCCAGGTTCTCTTCGATACAAATATTCATATCGAACCAGGTGAGTGTGTAGCACTCGTTGGTGAGTCAGGCTCAGGAAAGACAACACTTTCTCGCTGTATCGGCGGACTCCATGATGATTACCAAGGAGATGTCACATTCTTCGGTAAGAAACTTGGCAAGCACGCGCTAGAGCGTCAAAAGGAGGAGCGTCGCGACATCCAGTACATCTTCCAGAGTCCATACGCCTCAATCAACCCGCGTCGCCCAATCGGTGCAACGATTTCACGTCAACTTGAGCTCTTCTTTGGCATGAAGGGTAAAGAGGCGCAAAGCCGCATCAACGAGCTTCTAGATTTAGTCTCACTCCCCCACGCAATCGTTACCTCTTTCCCAGATCAACTATCTGGTGGAGAGCGCCAACGTGTTGCGATTGCACGTGCTCTTGCGGCACAACCTAAGTTGATTGTCTGTGATGAGATCACATCAGCCCTGGATGTATCTGTGCAAGCATCGGTGATTGAAACGTTAAAGAAGCTCCAAGAGTCGACCTCTGTCGGACTTCTCTTTGTTACCCACAACCTTGCACTCACACGTACTATCGCCGATCGCGTAGCTGTTATGCGCAAGGGAACAATCGTTGAGTATGGCGGAATCGATGCCGTCTTTAATAGTCCGAAGGCGGAGTACACCGGCCGTCTATTGCAGCACACACCAAGTCTGAAATAGGAGCCAGTAAACAATGAAAACCTTCTCAAACGTCATCAACGGCAAGAGCGTCCCTGCTAAGAGTGGTAAAACCGTCAATGTCTATAACCCTGCAACAGGCCAGGTGTATGCAACGGCTCCAGAGTCCTCAGTTGAGGATGTTAATGAAGCGATGAAGGCTGCAGCCGATGCCTTCGTGCTCTGGAAAGAGACAACACCCTCTGAGCGCCAACGTGCACTGCTTCGTATCGCAGATGCAATGGAGGAGCGTATCGATGAGATAGTCGCTATCGAGTGTGAAAACACCGGTAAGCCAATCGGAGTAACTCGTTCAGATGAGCTTCCACCAACGATTGATCACATTCGTTTCTTTGCAGGCGCAGCACGTAACCTTGAAGGCAAATCAGCTGGTGAGTACATGAAGGGGATGACCTCATTTATTCGACGCGAGCCAGTCGGTGTCTGTGCGCAAATTACGCCGTGGAACTACCCATTGATGATGGCTGTATGGAAATGGGCGCCAGCTATTGCTGCTGGAAACACAGTTGTTTTAAAGCCAAGTACAACTACACCTGCATCAACTGTATGGATGGCAGAGCTTATGAATGAGTTCCTTCCTGCAGGTGTTATCAACATAATCTGTGGCGATCGCAACGCAGGTAAGGCGATGATTGAGCATCCAGTTCCACAAATGGTCTCCATTACCGGCTCTGTCCGTGCAGGCATGGAGGTTGCAGCCTCTGCTTCAAAGGATGTAAAGCGCGTTCACCTTGAGCTAGGCGGAAAGGCTCCAGTAATCGTCTTTGATGATGCAGATCTAGAAGCTGCTGCCGCTGGCATCGCAATGGCTGGATTGTTTAACGCAGGACAGGACTGCACATCAGGTAACCGCGTACTTGTTCAAGAGGGCGTCTACGACAAGTTTGTAAAGATGCTTAGCAGCTATGTAAAGAGCTCCATCACAGTTGGAAACCCAGAAGAGGATGTCTTCATGGGGCCACTCAATAGCGCTGGACACTTTGATCGAGTTAAAGAGTTCATTGATAACGCACCAAGTCATGCAAAGATTCAAACTGGTGGAAAGCCTATGAGCCGTCCCGGTTACTTCTTTGAACCAACAGTTATCTCAGATCTAAGACAAAGCGATGAGCTCATTCAAGAAGAGGTCTTCGGTCCTGTTATCACTATGCAGAAGTTTTCAACCGAGGCTCAAGCGCTAGAAATGGCAAACGATGTTCGCTTTGCACTCTCAGCCTCTGTGTGGACTAAGGATCACGGCACAGCGATGCGCGTGACTAAGGGGTTGGACTTTGGTGTTTGCTGGATCAACGCCCACATGCCATTTGTTGCAGAGATGCCACATGGTGGCTTCAAGCACTCAGGCTATGGAAAAGATCTTTCAGCGTACGGATTTGAAGACTACACACGCATTAAGCATGTGATGTCTAATATCAACTCCTAAGAAAGCAGATTACTTCTTAGCTAGAAGATCCATGTACTCGCTCACTGGTGTTGCAGCGAGCTTGTCATAATCTAATGAGATTGCAAGGATTTCATCCTGCTGCTTCTTATCGTAGATACGGGCCAAGTTAATCTTGAACTTTTCGATTAGTAGCGGAATACCTTCCTTGCGGCGGCGAGCGTGTCCTACCGGATACTCAACAGCTACCTCTTCAAAGCTACTTCCATCATTGAACTCAACTGTAACTGCGTTAGCAATAGAGCGCTTCTCTGGATCATGGTAGTCAGCTGTGTAACTTGTATCCTCAACGCAGACAATCTTTTCGCGCAGAGCATCGATGCGAGGGTCAGCTGCAATGTTGTCCTCATAATCCTTAGCTGTAAGTCGACCGAAGATCATTGGAACTGCAACCATGTACTGGATGCAGTGATCGCGATCTGCTGGGTTATTGAGTGGGCCCTTTTTGTCGATGATTCGAATACAGGCTTCATGTGTGCGGATTGTGACCTTCTTGATGTCTGCAGCGCTCTTTCCAGCGGCCTGCATCTGTCCATAGATTGTCATCGCAGCCTCAACAGCTGTTTGTGAGTGGAACTCTGCTGGGAATGAGATCTTAAAGAGAACGTTCTCCATAACGTATGAACCGTATGGACGTTGGAACTTAAAGCTCTTGCCAGCGAAGGAGACGTCGTAGAAGCCCCAAGTCTTGGCCGTTAGCGCTGATGGGTAACCCATCTCACCGGTCTGAGCAATGAGAGCTAGACGAACTGCGCGCGATGTTGCATCTCCTGCAGCCCATGACTTACGTGAGCCCGCATTTGGGAAGTGACGGTATGTGCGAAGTGATTGACCATCAACCCATGCAAGTGAAACCGCAGCCAGGATTTGATCTCTAGTGAGACCCATCATCTGCGCAACAACAGCGGTAGATGCGACCTTAACTAGAACAACGTGATCTAATCCAACCTTGTTAAATGAGTTTTCAAGAGCGATACAGCCTTGAATCTCATGCGCTTTAATCATCGCAGTTAGAACATCTTTAATCGTGAACTTCTTGCCTGATGTGCGTGATAGCCAATCAGCTGTTGCAAGGATTCCACCCAAGTTATCGGATGGATGGCCCCACTCAGCTGCAAGCCAGGTGTCGTTAAAATCTAACCAGCGAATCATCGCGCCAATATTGAATGCTCCCTGTACAGGGTCAAGCACGTAGCTTGTTCCAGGAACCTTTACGCCGTTTGCGACGGTTACTCCAGGAGCAACAGGTCCAAGCAACTTCTTACAAGCATCGTATTCGAGAGCCTCTAGCCCACAACCAAGTGTGTCCATAAAACAGTTCCAAGCGGTCTCATATGCGACCGGAGACTTAATCTCATACTTCTCAACGTAATCAACGATATCGATAATCTCTTGATCGTATGGCTGGTTGGACTTGGTTATATGGCTAGACATTGCACCTATCGCTTCTCTATTGGGACGAACTGGAGATCTTCAGGACCTGTGTAGTTGGCACTTGGTCGGATAATTTTGTTATCGATGCGCTGTTCAATGACGTGAGCTGCCCACCCTGTTGTACGTGAGATAACAAATATTGGTGTAAAGAATGCGGTTGGGATCTTCATCTGGTTGTAAGCAACAGCTGAGAACCAATCAAGGTTTGGGAACATCTTCTTGATCTCCCACATCACAGACTCGATTCGAGCCGCTACGTCATAGAGCTTGGTGCTGCCCTCTGCCTTTGAAAGCTCAAGTCCTGTCGCCTTGATGATCTCATTGCGAGGATCTGAAACCGTATAGACAGGGTGTCCAAATCCAATGACAACCTCTTTATTTGCTACTCGTGCACGGATATCAGCTTCAGCGCTCTCAGGATCTGAGTAACGCTCTTGAATCTCAAGTGCGACCTCATTTGCGCCACCATGCTTTGGTCCGCGTAGCGCGCCGATAGCACCTGTAATCGCTGAGTACATATCTGAACCAGTTCCTGCGATAACGCGGCTGGTAAATGTTGAGGCGTTGAACTCATGCTCTGCATAGAGAATCAGTGAGGTGTGCATAGCTTTGACCCAAAGATCATTAGGTGGCGTTCCATGCAGCATGTGCAGGAAGTGACCGCCAATAGAGTCATCATTTGTTTCAATCTCAATACGCTTGCCACTATTTGCAAAGTGGTACCAGTACACAAGCATCGAACCAAAGCATGCGATGAGCTTGTCTGCAATCTCTTTTGCCTGCGCTTCAGCGTGATCATTTCCTTCAGGTGTAACGCAACCCAGCGCTGAAACACCGGTGCGCATAACATCCATTGGGTGAGCGGTTGCAGGAATCTGTTCAAGAACCTTCTTGACCTGATCAGGTAGCCCACGTAATGTCTTTAACTTCTTCTTATAAGAATCAAGTTGAGTTTGGGTTGGAAGGGTGCCGTGAATGAGAAGGTAGGCAACCTCTTCAAACTCACAGTGATCAGCTAGATCTGCGATGTCATAGCCGCGGTAGTGAAGATCGTTACCGCTCTTGCCTACGCTACATAGCGCTGTGTTTCCCGCTGGAACCCCCGAGAGAGCGACAGACTTCTTTGGTTTGAACTCGACCATTATTTGCTCTCCTTTTTTAAATCTCGAGAAGTGCTACTTGTCGCCAAGCATCTTGTCGAGGGCTTGCTCATAAGCATGGTAATTAATTCGATCGTATAGCTCTTCGCGGGTCTGCATAGTTCCAAGAACATTGGCCTGAGTTCCATCACGACGTATCGCCTCATAGACATTCTCAGCAGCCTTATTCATTGCTCGGAAAGCAGACAGTGGGTAAAGAATCATCTTGACGCCATTATCGCGAAGCTCATCACGACCAAAGAGTGGCGTTAATCCAAACTCAGTGATGTTGGCAAGGATCGGCTTTGAGACAGCGGATGAAAATTTCTTGTAATCCTCAAGGGTGCGAATCGCCTCAGGGAAGATTAAGTCGGCTCCCGCTTCAATATAAGCATGAACGCGATCGAGTGCCGCTTCAACTCCCTCGATAGCAATCGCATCTGTGCGCGCCATAATCTGAAAGTTCTCATCTGTTCGAGCATCAACGGCTGCCTTAATGCGATCGACCATCTCCTGCTTTGATACAACCTCTTTGTTGGGGCGATGTCCACAACGTTTTGCACCGACTTGATCCTCCATGTGCATCGCGGCAGCACCGGCTTTAATCAGATCCTTAGTAGTACGAGCGATATTGAAAGCAGATGAACCAAAACCTGTATCTGCATCGACAAGTAGTGGGGTATCGCAGATATTGGTGATTCGGCGAACATCGGTTAGGACATCTTCTAGGGTTGTAATGCCAAGATCAGGCAATCCCATTGAGCCTGCAGCAACGCCGCCGCCCGATAGGTAAATGGCTCGGTAGCCAGCGCGCTGTGCAAGAAGTGCGTGGTTGGCGTTGATTGTTCCGATAATTTGTAGAGGAGATTCCTCAGCAAGTGCCTTTTTAAATGCGGCTCCAGCTGATTGTGTACTCACTCCCGAAGTCTATCCACCCCCATTTTCCATGCAACTACCGTTGCTTTTATGGCAACCTAGGCAAGTAGTTGAAGTTTCAACTACTTCTGATATGCTCTCAACATGAAGATGCCAGCGCTCTACATCGGACATGGGGCTCCCATGCTCCTCGATGATGCGCTGTGGACATCACAGCTGCAAGCAATCGCTGCAAAGATTGAGAAACCAAAAGCGATCTTGATCGTTTCGGCGCACTGGGAGTCAGCGCCAATTACCTTAAGTAATGCACAAGCAAACACTCCTCTTGTCTATGACTTTAGCGGCTTTAATCGCAAGTTTTATGAGATGACTTACAACTCCCCTGATGCAACCGCTCTTGCTGCAAAGATTGCAGCGATCGTGCCAAAGGGTGAAACGGTTCATCAATCACAGCGCGGTCTCGATCACGGAGCTTGGGTCCCACTTCGTGTGATGTATCCAGATGCAGATATCCCTGTTTTGCAAATGTCTATGCCAACTTCAGACCCAGGTTCCTTGATGGAGATCGGAAAGCGGTTGCAACCACTTCGAGATGAGGGCGTACTCATTATCGGATCAGGTTTTTTAACCCACGGTCTTCCATACCTGCGTGACTGGAGTATCGATGCTGTAGCTCCCACCTGGTCATCAGAGTTTGATCACTGGGCGGCGCAGGCGCTTGAAAAAGGTGACATCGACACCCTTGCTTCATATCGAGATCTTGCACCGGGTGTCCGCTACGCACACCCAACGGTTGAACACTTCACCCCACTCTTTATTACCTTAGGTGCAGCGACAGATACTTCGGCTGCACCACAAACCCTTATCGAGGGTTACTTCATGGGTCTTTCTAAGCGTTCAATACTTGTTGCTTAAGAACTTACTTCAAAGCTAGAAGTTCAAGCGCAGCAACTGCACTATCAAAGCCCTTATCCTCAATACTCTCTTTACGGCCACAACGAGCTATCGCTTGGTCGAGGTTGTTGCACATCAAGACACCAAAACCAATGGGCTTTCCATACTTAAGGCTCACGCTCATGACGCCATCGGTAACCCCACTGCATACATAATCAAAGTGCGGAGTTTCTCCCTCTAATACCAAGCCAACAGCAACGACAGCGTCAAAGCCCTTTTCAAAGGCGAACTGCGCAGCAAGTGGAATCTCAAAGGATCCTGGAACCATCATGACCTCTACCTGGGTCACTCCAGCCTTCGCGAGTGCGCGCTGTGCGCCATCGATGAGGTCGTTGCAGATATCTAAGTGCCATGATGAAGAGATAATCGCAACCTTTGCCTGTGGTTGTTGTGTCAGACCAATCTGTGGCGCCGCTCCTGCCATTTACTTTCCCCCTCGTACATGTCCGAGTTTTACCTCTTTGGTGTGTAGATACTTCTCATTAAACTCATTGCTCTCAATCGCCAATGACCGACGTTCGACCTCGATGCCTGCGGAGGTAAGCGCTAAAACCTTTTGTGGGTTGTTTGTTAGCAAGGTAAGGCGCACAACGCCAAGGTTGTGAAGGATATCGACGGCATCGCTCCAGTCACGCGCATCTATCTCGTGGCCAAGGTGCAGATTTGCTTCAACCGTATCGAGCCCCTGATCCTGAAGTGCATACGCCTTAATCTTTTCACTCAGACCAATACCGCGGCCCTCGTGGTCGCGAAGGTAGATGATGTAACCAAATCCGTACTCGGCGATTGCGTGGATAGAGCGCTCTAACTGCTCGCCACAATCGCAGCGCTGCGAATGAACA
>CAIMCU010000107.1 GCA_903839585.1 uncultured Actinomycetes bacterium
TCTTTGTTAAGCGAAGAAGAGCGATAATTGTTGCAGGACCACATCGACCATCAACCTTTATACCTGCAGAGCGTTGGAACTCCTTAACAGCCGACTCTGTTCGCTCGCCGTAGATTCCATCAACTCGCCCAGCGTCAAAGCCCATCTCAGTTAATCTAGATTGCAGGGCGGCAACATCATCACCATGCATCGGCGACTGATTCTGTAGATAAAGAGAACGGTCACCGAGCTTCCACCGCGCCTCTTCAAGGGCGCGTTTGGTTGCATCGTTGAGTTCGCCGGTTACAGATAAACCGCGTTCCTGTTGAAATGAGCGAATCTCATCAGGAGATAGCTCTTTCATAAGTTGTTAACCCTATATGGATTAAATAAAGCCTTCGAGCTCTTTGAGAAGAGCAGGCTTTGGCTTTGCACCGATGATTGTCTTTACAACCTCGCCGTTGACATAAACGTTAAGCATTGGAATAGATGTAACTCCATACTTAATCGCAAGAGCAGATTCTTCATCGGTATTTAGCTTTACAATCTTTAACTTATCGCCGTGCTCTGCAGAGATCTCATCAAGAATCGGTGCAACAGCGCGGCAAGGACCACACCACTCAGCCCAGAAATCGACGAGTACTGGTGTGCTGCTCTTGAGAACTACTTCATCAAAGTTTGCTGCGGTTACTGATGGGGCGCCCATTTACTTCTCCTCTTGAGATTCTTCTTTAGATTTATGTGTTTGTGAGTTTACTAGTGGGAAAGAAACTTTTCAGCATCAAGTGCAGCCTGGCAGCCTGTTCCTGCAGCTGTAATCGCTTGTCGGTAGGTGTGATCGACTAGATCTCCGCATGCGAATACGCCCTTTAAGTTGGTGCGGGTAGAACCAGCCTCAACCTTTACATACCCCTCGTTATCAAGATCGATCTGGCCAATAAGTAGTTCGCTGCGTGGAATGTGCCCGATAGCGACAAAGAGTCCGGTGAAGTCACGTTGAGTAACGACTCCATCTACAGTGCTTCGAAGTGAGAGCGCTTCAACCTTATCTTTTCCAAGAACATCAATGACCTCAGTGTTCCAAAGCATCTCAATCTTTGGGTTATTCGCTGCGCGATCGGCCATAATCTTGGATGCGCGCAATGAGTCGCGACGGTGAATGAGAACAACCTTTGATGCAAACTTAGTTAGGAAGTTAGCCTCTTCAACCGCAGAGTCACCACCACCGACTACCGCGATAGTTTGATCTCTGAAGAAGAATCCATCACATGTTGCACACCACGATACTCCGCGACCAGATAGTCGCTTCTCATTCTCTAAACCGATTTCACGGTAGGCAGATCCAGTCGCAAGAACTACCGCCTTAGCTTGAACAGTATTTCCTGAACCATCCTTTACCGTTTTAATCTCGCTTTTAAGATCCATCTCAACAACATCATCTGTAATGAGCTCGGCACCAAAACGCTTAGCCTGCTTGCGCATGTTGTCCATCAAATCTGGACCCATGATGCCATCTGTAAAGCCAGGAAAGTTTTCAACCTCAGTGGTGTTCATTAACGCACCACCGGCGGTTACGGAGCCCTCATAAATAATCGGATTTAACTGCGCACGTGCTGCGTAGATAGCCGCTGTATACCCAGCTGGGCCAGAACCTACGATTACAAGATCTCTCACCATATGCGCACCCTATCGTTTTAATAATCTAGAGCGCAGGTACGACTTAGCTGTATTGACTTCACTGACTTTGAAAAGGTTAGCCAGGAGTAGGAATAGAGAGCCACCCCCACCGAGAACTACTAATAGGTGGGTCAGGCTTTGGATAGTTTCGAACTCGGTGTTCACCCAATCCAACCGCCATGAGAGAAGATAAAAAGGCGCCATCGCTATTAAAGAGGCGATTAGTAACCGCAGGTGCTGGCTACGGACTGCAGAGAAATCTATTCGCGCAGTGTGTTTGCGCAGTAAGTAGATTGTGATGAAAAGTCCAAATATGTAACTAACCGAGAAGGCCACACCGAGACCAACGGTTACTAGATCACTCGGCAAAATCTCGAGAAAGAGATAGGAGAGGGCAACAGAGATCAGATTGATAATAAAGATTGAAACTACCTGTGTCTTTGTATCCTCAAAGGCGTTAAAACCCCTGATAAGAATGAGGTTAATTGAGAAGGCGACTAATCCCAGGCTGAGCGCCGAGAGAACGTAGCCAATATAGCGAGAGTCCTCGAGTGAGATTCCAAAGAAGAGCACCTCTGTAATAAGAGGACCAAAGGCTAATAAGGCGACTGCGCTCGGGACTGTTACAACACCACACATGCGTATTGCACGGATGAGTTGTAGTCGGACATCCTCAACCTTGTTCTCCATTGCAAGTTTAGATAAGTGTGGAAGTAGAGCGGTCACAATAGAGATTGTCACAATTGAGTACGGCAACAACATAATGTAGTAAGCGCTTGTGAAGGGCGTAAAGCCAACACCGGTTGTTAAGCCATCCTGCGCGCTTCGTACCGCTGCGCTCGTTGCCACGTTAACCGTTACTAAGTATCCAAGCTGTGAAATCAAGACATAAACAAGGGTCCAACCAGCTAACCCAAATGATTTACCTAACCCTGCAACTCCGAACCTTAATCTCAAGGTGACACCACTACGCATTACAACGGGGATGAGAATAAGAGCTTGCACAACAATTCCGAGCGTTGTGCCCCACCCAAGAAGTTGAATCTGCGCATCTGTAATTGAGTCAACTGAGATCTTCTCCTGCAGAATCAAAACTCCAGAGAAAACAGCTATAACTACTAAGTTGTTTGCGATCGGTGCCCACATAAGTGGTGCAAATGAGCCACGAGAGTTTGCAATCTGTCCCAGCATTGTAAAGAGCCCTAAAAAGAAGATCTGCGGTAGGCAGTAACGCGTAAAGGCGATAGCGATCTGATTTTCAGCTTCAAATCCCTGTGTAGAAAACTCTGGCGCGTATAAGCGCACTAGCGCTGGCGCAAAGATCATTCCGATAGCAACGAGGGCTAAGAGAATTACTGAGATTGTTGTAACTAAGCGTGAAGCAAAACCATCGCCACCATCGGGATCTGAGAATGAGCGAACAAGTTGTGGAACAAAGACCGCAGTAAGCGCACCACCAACAAGTAAGTTGTACAAAATGTTTGGCATCGTATTTGCAACGTTGTAACTATCAGCAAGTAGCGCTGTTCCAAGAACGGCTACAGCTAAGACTGATCGAATAAAGCCGGTAATACGGGAGAAAATCGTTCCGATGGCCATGATGCCAGAGGCTTTGAAAAGATCATTTGTCTTCATTTACGTGACCTACGTACTCTGCGAATCGTTTGAGTTATCGCTGCAATAAGTAAGAGTATTCCGGCGCCAGATGTAAACCAAGCAACCCGTGAATCAAAGATGCTCAAGTTAAGGCTCAGCAAGGCTGGGGCACCGATGGCCTGTCCCTGCGAGTTGGTTAACTGAGCGGTCACCACGGTTGCACCAGGTGCAATCACCGTAAA
>CAIMCU010000108.1 GCA_903839585.1 uncultured Actinomycetes bacterium
CGCCGTGACAGGGCGGCGCGCTAACCAACTGCGCTACCGGGCCTTAAAGGATTGTTCGTCACATAAGTGGCTCTTATGTCACCTTTAAAGCCGTACTACTACTAACTGTTAAAGCCGGTACTGCGTGCCCCCAACGGGATTCGAACCCGTGTTACCGCCGTGAAAGGGCGATGTCCTAGGCCCCTAGACGATGGGGACGTTTGAGGCTCGCAAATCGTACCGGCTTGTACGGCTTGAACCAAACTCGCTTATTTCAGATGGAAATTGAGCGAAATAACGGGTTAGTTGAGCGACCAGCGAACAGTTACAGAAACCGTTACATCTTGCTGGCCAAGATCAACCTCTGTTGCACCGCTATCTGCTTTCGCAGTTCCAAGTGATGGAAGGTACGTTGCAGGAGATGAGTTTTCAACAAGGTAAATAACTTTGCCAAGACGTGCACCTAGAAGTGATGCGTATGAAGTCGCTTTTGCTTTTGCACTCTTCACAGCAGCTGATCGTGCAGTTACTGCAGCCTTTGTTGCATCGAGGATAAAGGGGGTTACTCCCTGAATCTGAACATTGTCCCCACCTGAAGCGATGACAGAGTCAACAACAGCACCGGCTGAAGAGGCTTTTCGAATAGTTACCACGAAGCTTTGAGTAGCGCGATACCCGATGATAGATGAGGTGCCATCGGCAGAGTATTTGTAATCTGGGTACACAGAGATCGATTGAGTAGCAATATCTTTCTTGTCAACGCCGCTGGTAGTCAGGGCTGTACGGAGCGAGGCTGAGGTTGCGTTAGCACTCTTTAAAGCCTCTGCACTAGTCGTGCCAAGCAGGCTGACCGCTGCATTTAAACGAACCGCATCGGGAGTTATCTTGACCGTTCCCTCAGATGAAATAGTTACATGGCGCGTTGCAGCAACTGCAGCTGAAGGCGTAGCAACGAGAGCGAAGGCGATAAAAATAGCTGATAACTTCATTATTTTGTTCATGTTCTTATTATCTCGCAGGTGAGTACAGAATTGCTAATCAGAGGTTGTGAATACCCTGATAAAGATCTGCGTGATCTTTGAGCATGCGCTCTAATGAAAAGTACCTTGTTGCTCTCTCTTTCCCCGCTTGGCCCATGAGTTCACGAAGTTGAGCATCTCTTTCAAGCTTTTCGAGAGCATCAGCTAGAGAGTGTGGGGTTGTTTGGGTTAAGTAACCGTTGCTCTGATCTACAACAATGTCGGATACTGAACCTACATCCGTTGCAACAATTGGTAAACCCGCAAAAGCTGCCTGGATTAAAGTCAGTGGAATTCCTTCATTGTCACTTGTAAGAATGGCGATATCACTTGCAGCGAGAATTTCATCAATATCGTTTCTCCATCCAAGAAAAGTAACGGGAAGGCTTTGCTGTTCAGCACGAGCCTTTGACTGCTCAAAGAGCTCACCTTCTCCAGCTACAAGCAGATGAATACTTGAGGATCTGTCTTTCAATAAAGCTGCTACGTCGAGCAACCTATCTGGACGCTTAATCTGAGCAACTCTTCCCACATAAACGCAGTAGATTTTTTCACTATCTAAGCCCATCTGTGAACGCAGGATTTGTTTGTTAAGAGGTTTCGGCACAGGCAGTCCTGGGAAAAATACTCTAAATTGATCAGCATTTCCTATTCCAGCAGCTAAGAGATCATCGCGAACCTTCGTACCAATGGCGATGAGAACCTTCGTACCTTTTGCAAAGGCTTTTTCAATCTCAATAACAATCTGAGTTTTTCCTTTACTAAAGTATCCGTGCAGTAGGTGTCCATGAAATGTGTGTACTCGAACCGCACCTTTACCAGCAAGCAGTGAGGCTAATCGCCCCAAGACTCCAGCTTTGGCTGTATGGGTATGGATGACATCGGGATCAAAACGCTTTATCAACCTAATCAAATCTAGAAAAGCGCGCAGATCATCTTGTAAGGATATTGAACGGCCAAGTCCTGCGATGCGGGTCGCCTGGATATCTGTCGCAACCTCTTCTAGGTAATCAGCCTCATCTCCATCGC
>CAIMCU010000109.1 GCA_903839585.1 uncultured Actinomycetes bacterium
GATACTTTGCTTCAAAGTTATAAAACTCAAATTTTGGATCGATTTGAATCCGCCCAACCATTGAGGCTTTGGGCTCTCCGTTTATTTCAAGCACTGCGCACTCAATCTCAGCACCAGAAATCTCCTGCTCAACCATCGCCTTTGAATCAAATGAAAGCGCCTCTGTTACCGCTGCGACAAACTCTTTCGCGCTCTTGACCTTGCTTGTTCCGCGACTAGAACCACCTTGGGCTGGTTTAACAAATACTGGATAACCTAATGTATCAGCCTCTTTTTGGATTAAAGCACTCTCACTCTTCCACTGCGCCTTGGTTACCGTGAAGCCTGCAGCCACTTTGATTCCATGTGAGGCAAATATCGGTTTAGCAAAGGCTTTATCCATAGCAACTGCGGAGGCTAAAACCCCTGAACCTACGTAAGGAGTATCGGCCATTTCAAGCAAGCCTTGAATAGTTCCATCCTCACCATATGGGCCGTGAAGAAGCGGAAAGACCAGATCAATATTGAGAGCTTTTCCATTACTGCTAAAGCCGGCTACATCGACAACAACCGGTGCTCCATCATCTGGAACTGTAGGTAGAGCTCCATCGACGATCTCCATTGGGTAACTCTCGGGAATCAAAACCCACTTACCGGCTTTGGTGATACCAATGAGAATTGGTTCAAACAGGGTACGGTCTATAGCTTTAAGTACTCCCGCTGCCGAGATGCATGAGATTTCATGTTCGCTTGAGCGACCACCACAAACTACTGCAACCCGCTTAGTCATCGAATGAAGTTCTCTGAAAGGGTTGTAATCTCCATAAGACGTGTCATCGCCTGTGTCGGAGTAAGCGATCCATTGACGATATCTGCAACCGCTTCGATAACAGGAACCTCAACACCAACACGGTGAGCAATCTCAACGATCGCCCCAGATGATGCAACACCTTCAACCGTCTTAACATTTTCAGCGCGTGCGGTCTCAATGGAACCTGTTCGTCCCACCAGCTCTCCAAAGCTACGGTTTCGTGAAAGAGGGGAACCGCAGGTGGCGACAAGATCTCCCATGCCAGCAAGACCCATGGCCGAGAGTGGATCGGCTGCATGTGCTGCGCAAAGTCTTGCGACCTCATTTAATCCTCGGGTAATGAGCATCGCCTGGGTATTCTCACCGTAACCAAGTCCAATCGAAATACCAACTGCAAGGGCGATAACGTTCTTAATCGCGCCAGCCATCTCGCAACCTAAAAGGTCGACAGAGGTGTAGACACGGTAGTAAGGATTCTTAAACAGGGTTCTTACCTCTTCGGCCAAAGCTCTATTTGTCGATGCAGCCACCGCTGCTGCTGGTTGGCGCAGAATTAACTCATCGGCAAGGTTTGGTCCGGTAATCAAAGCTATCTTCTTCTTGCCAAGGATTGCTTCCATGACCTCTGTCATACGAAGTTGGGTACTGACCTCGATACCTTTGAGGGTACTAACAATTGTGCAATCCGCTGAGAAACGGTCCTTCCAAATAGTAACCGTCTCGCGGAGTTGGGAAGATGGAATTGCAAGAACGTAAATTGAGCTAAAGGCAAAGGCTTCATCCAAATCACTTGTTGCTCGAAGCGTTTCGGGTAGTACATGCTCACCTAAATACTTTTGATTTGTATGAGAGGTATTTATCTCAGATACAACAGCTGAGTTTCGGGCCCACAGCAAGACTTCATTTCCGGCATCGGTAAGTACCTGCGCAAGAGTTGAACCCCATGCGCCTGCTCCAAGAACCGTTACCTTTTGCATTAAGTTACTTAGCCCTTTTTCTTTTTGAAGTTACCTGTTCGAGGTAGATCCGAGTTGTGAGGGTCAAAGATTACCGGTGGACGTACTTGGCCACGAATCTCCTCAAGAAGTTTTGTAATTTCACGCATGATGTGAGCCGTCGCCTCGGTGAGGGCTTGCGCATCCTCAGACTTTCCAGCCCAAGGCGACATATCCACTGGCTCACCGCAGCGAATCGTTATCTGGCTCCTTGGAAAAAATCTCACTCTCTTTCCATAGGTTGGCATGACATCTGCTGTTCCCCATTGGGCGATTGGAATAACTGGAGCTCCCGTTTGTAAAGCAAGGCGCGCAACACCGGTCTTAGCAACCATCGGCCAGAGTCCGCTGTCACGGGTCAAAGTACCTTCAGGGTAAACGCCGAGCATGTGACCTGCCATCAGTATCGCCTTTGCGTGATCGATCGCTTTAGCAGCGCCCTCGCCTTCGCGTTCAACTGGAACCTGTCCCGCGGCAAGAAGTATGCGCCCAATGATGGGGGTGCGAAAAACACTCGCCTTTCCCAAGAAGCGAGGTGCACGTCCATTGTGAAAGAGGAAGTATGCAAAACCTAAAACATCAAAGTAGGAAACATGGTTGCTCACAACAATGACTGGACCGGTCTTTGGAATCTTTTCTGCACCCTGCCAGTCACGCTTGGTAATCATTCGAATTATTGGAATAACTATCTTGGAGCAGATTCGAAAAGAGGCGTTTGTGCCAAGGGGATACCCAGTTGGTGGGGCATATGAAACCCGCAGCTCCGACATGTGTGAAATCCTACCTTTGGCAGGCAAATAAAAACTGGGGCCAGCGTGTGCCGACCCCAGTTTTATAGGAAATTATTAAAGAAGTTTTACTTCTTCTTCTTTGCAACCTTCTTAACAGACTTCTTTGCGGTCTTCTTTACAGCCTTCTTGACTGTCTTCTTAGCCGCCTTCTTGACTGTCTTCTTAGCCGCCTTCTTTGCAGCTGGCTTAACAGCCTTTGCAA
>CAIMCU010000110.1 GCA_903839585.1 uncultured Actinomycetes bacterium
CAGATTTCTCAAAGTCTTCTTTGAAAAGCTTGAGGACCTGAACGCCTAGGTATTTGTGTTGGACGCGGTACACCTCCCCAAAAGCCCCTTCTCCAATGTAGAAGAGGACCTCGTAAGTTCCATCTATGACTTGCCCTCTGGCAAGGGTGCCGCGCTTTCTCATCTATACCTCATTGACGCAAGATATCGTCACTGGCGCGCTGAGCGGCCTCTCGCTTCTCCTTGGGCAGCAATGACCAAAGGGTGCGCACCGCCTCTTCTACCTTTGTCTTCGAGGGGTTGGTGGCGATCATGGTTTTTGCATCATTCAATACGCGGCGAGCTTCGCGCTTATCGGTCCACTCGGTGGTTTCAAAGTCTTGGTCGTAGTCTTTGATCCAACTCATCCACAAACCGATGTCTTGCCCAATCAAGGCAAACGAGAAGGCACGGATCTCATCGAGAAGTTGCTTTCCTGCGTTGTAGTTTTTCTCAGACTTGGCGTGGCCAACACGTTTTTGATAGTCCCCTATCAGTTGGTGGGATTTTTCATTACCATAGCGCTGATCGTTGACCACCAAGTATTCCATTGCAGAGTCCAATTCAGTTTCCAACTCTGGCCACTTGTTGGTGGACTCAATCTTGTCCAAGGCAAGGAACGTCCTTTGCAACTTCTGCCGCGCCAAAACCTTTACATCGATATCGTTGCCCCGATTATTTAGCAGCCGTTCTACTTCGTTCAATTCATTCTTAAACTCGGACACATCTGCAGATTTCTCACCTGACTCGAGTTTCTCGGCGACCTCACGAGCCTGCTCAACATCACCCATGAGGTCAGCCACATCTTCAGACGTCTGCGTACTGCTTTCGAACTGCAATTCGATCGTCTCATCAAGGGTTGGTATGTAAATTGATAGCGATGCACGTCGGGATGCATCAATGCTCAGCGTCAGTTCAACCTCGCTTTGTGCAGGGAGCATCGCTGGTAACTGTTCACCCGTAACGGTGGCTCCACCAAATAGGTCATTCAAGATCGCTCTAGATCCCTCATCTCCATATGAAAACTCGTAGAACTGAACCGTAAATTTGTCCGCACGGTTGCCCGGACGGATGTCTTTAGCCGTTTTATACGAGCCTTTTCCCTTAGCAGGTAGCGTCTTGTTTTTCTCAAGACCTTTAAACGCGTATACACCCTGCTTACCGACCATGGTGTTGTACACCTCAAGACCAATGGAGTAAGGCAGCGTGGGGTTTGCAATCTTCAGGCCATGTATGATGGTGATGGAGTTGGGCTCGCATGGAATGATCGACCCATCCGCACCGAATAGTTTGATATCAAATTGGTTGGCTTTGCCATCATTAAGAACCACTTCAACGATCTCAGTGTCTCCGTCCATCTCCAACTTGCCGCTGGACCAACCTCGATCAGCTCGAATAATCTCAATCGAGAAAGAGGTCGGAAGGTTGGATGTAGATTTGTTACGATCAATTCGGATCCCGAGGTTTTCGTGGGTTTCTACCGTCGTTTCCGGGTACTTGAGAGTAAGCTGAGCCTTGCTGGTGTCGCGCTTTTGAAGATCACTAGGGATGTTCTTTGTCGAGGCGAAGAGTGCGGCTCCCTTGGCAACAGCCGTCATGGGGTCAACTGTCGTATCAATTCGGCTGGAAATCTGCTCTTTTAGCATCCGACGCAACGTTTGCGAGAAAGTTGGACCTCCAACCAAAACAATTGAGCTCAGATCGCTGCCGCTGAGCTTGTTCCGCTCCAGCAGTTGAGTACAGATATCGATCGCCTTCTGGAACAAGGGTCCACAGACTTTCTCGTATTGTTCAAGTGAAATGGTCAGATCGACTTGCATCTCTTCTCCATCATCATCGGAGCCGAAGTCCTCCAGGAAGTGATCCCATGAGCCCTTTGATGAAAGTGCGATCTTTGCTTGTTCTGCATAGCGCTTGAGTGCATCCTGCAGCAATTTTTTGCTCAATTCGTCATCTAAGATGCCATCAATCTCACACTGCTTTGCAATCGCTGGGACAAACAGCTGGTCAACGATTGCTGAATCGATGTTCTTGCCTCCAAGGTGGTTATCTCCCTCGGTATCAATGACTTTCATGATCCCATCGTCCACATGCATCAGTGCCGCATCAAATGTGCCGCCACCGAAGTCAAATACCAACCAATAGCCACCGTTGGAACTTGCCTTGATTCCGTATGCAATGGATGCCGCAATTGGCTCCTGTAAAAGCTCGCAGTATTTGAAACCTGCAAGTTCAGCTGCACGCTGTGTAGCGTCGATTTGGTTCTGTTTGAACATGGCCGGTACAGTGATTACAACTGAACCTACTTCTTCGTCACGGATATAACCCCTCAGTTTTTTCAGGACTTCGGCCGAAAGATCCTCTGAAGTAAAGGTTCGCTCCATGTTGACAGATTGATATTTATGGTCTGTACCCATGGTTCGCTTGAACTCAAGATAGCCATTGCTTGGCGACTGTCGGCGAGAACGGAATGCAGAAAACGCTTCACTCTCAATTGCACCCTTAGCGTTTTGTCCAACAAACATCGTCTTTTTCTTATTGAAAGAAACGCAGGACGGAGTAGTGTCCATTTGGTTGTCATCACTCTTGATGATGAGGGCTTCACCTGCATCCATTCGAGCAATTGCGGAGTTGGTAGTGCCAAGGTCAATACCGTAATCAATCTTTTGTCTCATTTCAATTCCTTGCTCAAGAGCCAATACTTACTTCGATATCTGCCATTCTGATCATTACGCCTTTGTAGTTCACCTGAGGGACTACCACCTTGCTGATAATTTTTTGCTCTGGCTCAAGGTCATCGCTTGGAACAAACCGAGCTTTCACGGACAAGTTCTCGGTATAGGTCATGCCTGTATGGTCAACGATCTCATAGCCTTGCTCGCCCAACTCAGCCTCCAAGCGCTCTAGAGACTTTTGCAGCGGTGTCAGCCCCTTTGTGTCTTCAGGAAGAGAGGACAGGCGTTTGCGCATTCGATGGATTTCATCAGCTAATTTCAATGGCAAATGATGATCTGCCTCTGCTGTTTTAACTTGTCCTCTGGCTACTGCACTCATCTCCTGCACTTTCAACTTATTCAGAATTTCGAACAGCGAGTCCGCAAGAGCTGTGTCTGATTTTGCAATCTTCTCTTCCGTAGAGCGAACCGTATCCATGGCGCTCTTCACTTGTGCAGTCAGAGATTGCTCGCTTGCATCGTTGCGGCGACGGAGATACCAATAGCATCCTCCGAGCAACAACAGGAGCGCTGCAATTGCTGCTCCATACCATTTAGAGCGAGACATGATCGTCTCGTCGATCGTCTGGGTTTTCTGCTCCGTATCGCGGCTCAATTGATC
>CAIMCU010000111.1 GCA_903839585.1 uncultured Actinomycetes bacterium
CGATACCCATGACATAAATGAGCTAAGTCGTCTTGCAGGAAGTGTAGATGGGAAGTGTTCGAGAGCTTCAAGTATTTCGATCTGAGACTCTTCCTCAATGCGAGCCCTCTCAAGAAGAACAGGCAGAGAGCCAACATTGTGCGTACCGAAAACTACATCTACATAAGGTGCCTTCTTGAGGATTAAATCCTGATCCTTTTGCGCAAGACAGCCTCCAACTGCAATCTGCATCTTTGGATTGAGCTTCTTAATCGGCGCAAGAAAACTAAGGTTTCCGTAGAGCTTGTTATCTGCATTCTCACGAACCGCACAGGTATTGAAAACAACTATGTCTGCCTGATCTCCAAGAGTCACAGGTACAAACCCCGCCTCATCGAGTAGGCCTGCTATGCGTTCAGAGTCATGGACATTCATCTGACAGCCGTAGGTTTCGACTGTATAGGTGCGTGTCATGAGGCAAGGGTAACGGTGATGGGAGCGCGATAAAAACGCAGTTAACTCTGAATACGTATTGGTTGTTGACCGCGAGAAATTAGCCGTTCAAAGTGAACCTCACGCTTATCGTTAAATATCCGAGCATCAGATGATGCCTTCTCAAGGAATGCAGCCAGCTCTTCCCGAGCAACTAAACCATCACCGGTGAGGTCTTCACGTTCAAAGACTCCCCAAGCGCGCAGGACCGGTGCCACAACATCATCGATGTGTTGTTGAAGGTCGTAGATTCCCGCAAGAGCAATCTGCACCGCTTTACGACCAAAACCAGGCATGTTCGCCCCTGGCATGTCAAAGTTGGTAACAACATCGGTAATGGCTCTCATCGCCGCGTTTGGTTCCATATCAAGAGCGGCGGAGAGAGTGTTTCTATAAAATAGCATGTGAAGATTTTCATCTAAGGAGACGCGCTGCATCATCGCCTCTGCGATCGGGTCATCTGAAAGCTTGCCTGTGTTTCGATGTGAAATACGTGTCGCTAACTCTTGAAATGAAACGTAGGCGATCGTGTGCAACATATCGTTCTCATAAGGTGTGGCGTATCCAAGTGACATATGAGCCATCCGTAAATCCTCAAACTCATATGGATCTACGCCGCGAGTTGCCATGAGGTAGTCACGAATGACGATCGAATGTCGGGCTTCCTCGGCTGTCCATCGTTCAATCCAAGTTCCCCACGCACCGTCGCGACCCATTGAGAGCGCAATCTCAGTGTGATAACTCGGCAGGTTATCCTCAGTAAGCAGGTTCAAAATAAGAGAGTCCTGAGCAACCGGAGTTAGACGTGAGTCCTTGGCTTCCCAGGCATCACCATTGAGTGGACCGGCGTAATCTCTTCCCTCTGACCACGGAACATACTCATGTGGATACCAGTTCTTCTGAACGTTTAAGTGTCTTTCAAGCTCTACAGCTACAACGGGTTCAAGATCGCGAATTAGACGTGCTTGGATCTTTGCCGACTCTTCGCTCATGAGTGAAACCTACGGCACCGCTTTGGTTACTGACGAGTTACCGATTCTTCTTTGCGCGCAAAATTGCTTGTGATTCGCGCCATTTAGCGATTTCGCCGTGGTTTCCACTCAAAAGTATCTCTGGTACCGAGATTCCTCGCCATTGCGCAGGCTTTGTGAAGTTCGGATACTCAACCCATCCCTCATCGTTGTGTGACTCTTCAGATAGTGAGGATGGATTTCCTAAGACACCCGGCATTAAGCGAGTAATCGCCTCGACCATAACCATCGTCGCGACCTCACCCCCACCTAGAACGTAATCACCTATAGAGATTTCATGTACGCGGATACCTCGAGTTTTATACTCATCAGATTCATAGTGTTGACGGACTCGATCATCGATGCCTTCATATCTGCCGCAAGCAAAGATTAAGTGTGAGCGCTGTGAAAACTCCTCTGCAACTCTCTGAGTAAATGGAACCCCTGCTGGAGTCAGAACAATTATGTCGCTGTCATCTCGTAAAACACTATCAATGGCCTTACCCCATACCTCTGGAAGCATCACCATTCCAGCGCCACCACCATAAGGGGTGTCATCAACGGTGTTGTGGTTGTCGCTTGTAAAGGAGCGCAAATCGTGAATAGAGATATCTACTATCCCTTTCTCCTGTGCCTTGCCAAGAAGAGATAGCTTTAGTGGGGCCAAGTAATCTGGAAAGATTGTGAATGCATCTATCTTCATGAGGCAACCTCCGGCGGAATGACCGTCATCGTCCTGGCTTTAATATCAACTACAGGGACCAATTGATGAACAAATGGGATAAGTACTTCTCCGTCTTCGCCCTTGATTACAAGAACATCCTGACCAGGCAGGTTGAGAACATCGGTGACCTCACCGAGGATGTCCCCATCAACTAGTTGTGCTTTACATCCAATCAACTGCAGGACGTGATAGTCGTCCTCATCTTCACCTGGCGCATCGATATCGACATCGGAGTAGATGAGTTGATTGCGGTACTTCTCAATCGCATTGCGATTACTTACTCCCTCGAATCCGAGCAGCAGAATTCCATTGTGAACACGGGCAGAGCTAATAACGAGTGAACCCAGACTCTCAGTTTCAACGCTTGCTCCAAGAGCAAAGCGTTCTGCTGCATCATCGGTGCGAACCTCGATAGTCGCCTCACCCAGAATTCCGTGAGCACGACCAATACGACCAACGTTAAGTCGCATTTTAGAAAGAGATATTAACGAGCCTCGTCGGTATCGATGAGATCGACCCGAACGGTACGTCCTGCAATTGCGCTCACAACTGTGCGAAGCGCCTTTGCGGTACGACCATTGCGTCCAATTACCTTACCGATATCCTCAGGATTGACATGCACCTCGAGAGTTGTACCTCGGCGGTGGTTCTTCTCCTTAACGATGACATCTTCAGGATTATCAACGATTCCTTTGACGAGATGCTCGAGAGCTTCATCCATCATTGTTATTCGGCAGCCGCTTCTGTTGCTGGAGCATCTGCTGCTGGAGTCTCTGCAGTTTCAACCGCTTCAGCTACAACTTCAGTGACCTCTTCAACAACAACTGGAGCCTCTTCTACAACTGATTCAGTGGCAACTTCAACAACTGGCTCTGCAACAGGAGCTGGGTTTGCCTTTGCAGCTAACTTCTCCTGAGCCTTCTTCTTCATTGTTGTTGCACCCTCTGCAGGTTCATTAGCAGCGGCTTTAACAGCAGCTTCATAAGCAACACTCTTGTGAGGTTTTGGAGCTGCAACCTTAAGTGTTCCCTCGGTTCCTGGAAGTCCCTTGTGCTTCTGCCAATCTCCTGTGACCTTAAGTAACGCCTCTACAGCTGGAGTTGGAAGTGCACCTACGCCGAGCCAGTAAAGGGCGCGGTCAGAGTTAACCTCAATAATTGATGGATCTTGTCCTGGGACGTAACGACCAATCTCTTCGATTGAAAGACCGTTGCGAGCCTTACGTGAATCAGTTACAACGATACGGAAGAAGGGTGTACGGATCTTTCCCATGCGCATTAAACGAATTTTTGTAGCCAAAGCTTTGGTGCTCCTAAAGATGTGCGTTGTTTTGCATTTACTACAGCGGGGTGCGTAGTTAACTCAATCCAACTTTGGATGTGGATGTTGCGAGGGTAGAGGGCCCCGCAACAGGAGGCTAATCTTGCCATCTGCCCCTGATTTAGAGAAATCCCCGCCTAACCCTGCTCTTCAAGAGCTCGTTTGGCTGGATTACCTGACTTTGACTTCTTCTTTTGTGGTGGCTGCGGCTTGGAGAGCTTCGGAACTCCCATCCCTGCCTGCATTCCCGCAGGCATTCCCGCAGGCATTCCACCGTTTCGTATCGACTTCATCGCCTTCTGCGCCCCTGCGAACTTTTCTACAAGAGAGTTAACGTCGGCAACTTTTCTACCAGCACCAAGTGCGATTCGAGCCCTGCGTGAACCGTTTAAGAGTTTGGGATCGCGACGTTCGGCTGGAGTCATCGACTGAACAATCGATTTACTCTTTGTTATCTCCGAATCATCGATGGCATCAATCTGCTTTTTCATTGCAGCAGATCCAGGGAGCATTCCTAGCAACTTCGTCATCGAACCCATTTTTGACATCGCCTCGAGCTGTTCAAGGAAATCTTCTAATGTGAAATCCTCTCCACTTGCAAACTTGGCTTCAAGTTTGGCTGATGAATCTCCATCAAAAGCCTTCTTGGCCTGCTCTGCCAATGTAGCAACATCGCCCATTCCGAGGATTCTTGAAGCCATACGCTCTGGATAGAAGATGTCGAAGTCGTTGAGCTTCTCACCGGTTGAGGCGAACATTATGGGCTTGCCGGTGCTCTTTGTTATAGATAGTGCAGCGCCACCTTTTGCATCACCATCGAGCTTGGTTAAGACGACTCCATCAAAACCCACACCATCGCTAAAGGCTTTTGCTGTGCGCACAGCATCTTGACCAATCATTGAATCGACTACAAAGAGAACTTCATCAGGATTAATTGCATCTCGAATAGCGATCGCCTCTTGCATCAACTCTCGATCAACACCGAGGCGACCTGCGGTATCGACGATGACCATGTTGTACAACTTCGCCTTTGCATGTGCCAGGCCATCGCGAGCGACCTTAACTGGATCCCCAACTCCATTTCCTGGCTCGGGGGCAAAGACTGCTACCCCTGCGCTTTCTCCAACTACCTGAAGTTGGCTTACCGCGTTTGGTCTTTGCAAATCAGATGCAACGAGTAGCGGAGTGTTTCCTTGATCCTTATAGAACTTTGCAAGCTTTGCAGCAAGAGTTGTCTTACCTGCTCCTTGAAGTCCTGCGAGCAGGATGACTGTTGGAGGATTTTTTGCAAAGCTAATACGACGCTCTGCTCCGCCAAGGATTTGGATTAACTCGGCGTTAACTACATCAAAGACGGCTTGAGCTTGGTTAGCTCCGGATTGCAGTTCGGACAAGGTACTGAGCGACTTGGCACTAACTGTTGATACAAAATCCTCGACAACCTCTAGTGAGACATCGGCTTCGAGAAGCGCCTGGCGAATTTCAATACAGGTCTTGTCGATATCACCGGCTGAGATTTTCCCGCGAGAGCGAAGTGCTCCAAATGCGCTGGAAAATCTCGAGCCAAGTGAATCGAACATAGTAAAGAGATACTACTAGTGCAAAGATGAGCTAAATAGCAGCCTCTCCATTTTCCCCGGTTCGAACCCGAACAACCTCTTCTACATTGGTTGTCCAGATCTTGCCATCACCGATAGAGCCGGTTGAGGCCGCCGCTACGATGACCTTAACGATTTCATCTACCTTCTTGTCGATGACAAGAACTTCAAGGCGAATCTTTTGAAGTAGGTTGACTGTGTACTCAGCACCGCGGTAAACCTCTGTGTGCCCACGTTGGCGACCAAATCCACTCGCCTCGGAAACGGTTATTCCGGTAATACCCGCGGCTTCAAGTGCATCCTTAACTTCATCTAACTTTGCTGGTTTTAGGATTGCTGTAATGAGCTTCATAGAACCCCTCCTCTGGATGAAATCTTCATGTCGTAAGCGCTTTCAGCGTGTTCAGCCAAGTCGATACCTTCGACTTCGTCAACTGCATTGACTCGGAAGCCAATTGTTTTATTGATAACAAAACCAATAATCAAGGTGACGATGAATGAGTAAGCAAAGACCAAACCTACGCCAATTGACTGCTTGGCCAAAAGGGCTACTCCACCACCGTAGAGGATTCCATC
>CAIMCU010000112.1 GCA_903839585.1 uncultured Actinomycetes bacterium
AGAAACGTTGTAACCCTCGCTAGCGATATTGCAACGCGGGTGCTTGGTTCACCTGCACAGATTAAGGAGATCGAAGGTCGTCCTGTTTTTTGGTGGGGATCGCAAGAGCCGCAAGTTCTAATTCTTGCCCACTTAGATACCGTCTGGCCGCACGGTTCATACACCCCTCTGTGGGAGGTTAGTGGCGATGTTGTTCGCGGTCCGGGTGTATTCGATATGAAAGCTGGATTTGTTCAAGCGCTCTACGCATTAAAAGGTGTAGAGGGTCCTGTTGCTCTCATTGCAACAACTGATGAAGAAACTGGCAGCTTTGCATCCCGTGAATTAATTAAGAAACTCTCATCAAAGGCTAAAGCTGTATTAGTTCTTGAGGCATCACTTGATGGCAAGGTGAAGACAGGGCGTAAGGGAACAGCTATGTACAAGGTTTCTGTACATGGGCTTGCATCGCATGCAGGGCTCGAACCTGAAAAAGGGGTTAACTCAACAACTGAGATGGCTCACATCATTTTAAAACTTTCATCTCTTGAGGATCCAAAGCATGGAACCACCGTTGTTCCTACACTTTTACAATCTGGGGCAAGTGCAAATACAGTTCCTGATTTAGCAGTCTTAGAGATTGATGCACGATCATTTTCAAAGGATGAGCTCACACGTATCGATGGTGCAATCAAATCGCTTACAGCCACCATACCTGGAGCCACGATTGAGGTCACAGGTGGATTAAATCGACCACCGCTTGAACCTTCATCAACTAAATCTCTTTACGAGCAGGCCGAGAAGGTAGCAAAAGAGATTGGTATGAGCCCTCTTGGTTGCGCAGAGGTTGGCGGCGCAAGTGATGGCAACTTTGCCGCAGCAGCTGGTGCACAAGTACTTGATGGACTCGGAGCCGTTGGTGGTGGAGCGCACGCAACTAATGAGTGGGTCAGTTTGAAATCTATCGAGCCTCGCAGCGCATTTCTACACGCATTTATTAAGGATCTCCTTAAGTGAGCGATGGACCTCTTATCGTTCAAAGCGATAAGACAATTCTCTTAGATATTGACCACCCCCTTTCAACCGAGTGCCGAAGAGCGATTGCTCCATTTGCAGAGTTAGAGCGCTCACCTGAACACATTCATACCTACCGCTTAACAAACCTTGGATTGTGGAACGCAAGAGCCGCTGGGCATGATGCAGAGTTAGTTATCGATACTCTTATTAAGTACTCCAGATATGCCGTCCCTCACTCAATCCTCGTTGATGTTGCAGAGACAATGTCTCGTTATGGTCGACTTCGACTTGAAGCCGACCCTGTCCATGGATTAATTCTTGTCACAACCGATGTAGGTGTACTGGAAGAGGTCATTCGTGCAAAGAAGATTGCACCCCTTCTTGGAATAAGAATTGATAATGAAACCGTTGCGGTGCATCCAAGCCAACGTGGTGCTATTAAGCAATCACTTCTTCGCTTAGGCTGGCCTGCAGAGGATTTTGCTGGCTACGTTGATGGTCAAGCTCATGAAATCGCACTCAAAGAAGGTGATTGGAAGATCCGTCCCTATCAAGCACTTGCCGCCGAAGGG
>CAIMCU010000113.1 GCA_903839585.1 uncultured Actinomycetes bacterium
ATGTTGCCTCCTTCAGGATGGTTTTCAACCACCCAGGTTCCTTCGTTTGGTGAAAATGATGAACGTACGTGAATAGGTAGGTTGTAACGTCGTGCGTACTCAACGCAACGTAGATGCAGAACCTTTGCTCCTGCAGCAGCAAGCTCGAGCATCTCTTCATATGTAACTGTCTTTAACTTGCGCGCAGATGGAACAACACGTGGATCGGCGCTAAAGACACCATCAACATCTGTGTAGATTTCACAGACATCAGCATCTAGCGCTGCTGCAAGTGCTACTGCTGTTGTATCTGATCCGCCGCGACCAAGTGTTGTGATGTCCTTTGTATCCTGCGAGATACCTTGGAAACCTGCAACGATTGCAATTGCACCGCTTTCAATCGCTTCCTGAATACGACCAGGAGTTACATCGATAATGCGAGCGCGACCGTGGGATGAATCGGTAATAACACCTGCTTGGCTTCCAGTAAATGAAAGCGCCTCATGTCCTAAGTTTTTGATCGCCATCGCAAGCAGCGCCATAGAGATTCGCTCACCAGCTGTTAACAACATATCCAGCTCGCGACCTTCAGGGATCGGAGTAACGGCGTTAGCTAAATCGATCAGCTCATCGGTTGTATCGCCCATAGCGCTGACCACGACGACGACCTGATTGCCAGCCTTCTTCGTTGCAACGATGCGTGCGGCTACGCGCTTTAGCCCATCGGCATCGGCAACGGATGAGCCGCCAAACTTCTGAACAATTAACCCCATGGCTCAATCTTGAAGGAGTTTTGTGCTCATTTCCACCCAATTACCAAATATCTCATTATTTGAGATACTCAGCGGCTCATATATTGAGATTAACCCTCAACGTTACGGCGGCCCTCAAATGCACGCCCAAGGGTTACCTCATCTGCGTACTCAAGATCTCCGCCCACGGGAAGTCCGCTAGCTAGGCGCGAGACCTTTAACCCCATCGGCTTAATCAACCGAGCTAGGTAGGTAGCTGTTGCCTCGCCTTCGAGGTTGGGGTCGGTAGCCAAAATAACCTCTGTAATAGCTGAATCTGAAAGACGTTGCATGAGCTCACGAATGCGAAGTTGGTCGGGGCCGATTCCATCGATAGGACTAATCGCTCCACCTAGCACGTGATACTTGCCGCGAAACTCGCGCGTGCGTTCGATCGCAATAACATCCTTGCTCTCTTCAACAACACATATCTGTGTTGCATCGCGGCGAGGGTCACGGCAGATTCGGCACTCAGTTTCTTCTGAGACGTTACCGCACTGATCGCAGAACTTAACCCGCTCCTTAACGGTGCGGATCGCTTCAACAAGGCCGAGTGCTGTATTTTCATCTGTTTGCAGAATATGAAAAGCGATGCGCTGCGCACTCTTTGGACCGATTCCAGGAAGGCGACCAAGTGCATCGATGAGATCTTGAATCGCTCCCTCATACATGCCGCTACTCATTCGTCATGGCTCTTCTCACTTATAACTTGAGCACCAAGTTCAGCTGCAAGCAAAGCTGCACCTGAAAGTAGCGTCTTATCAGTTGGTGCCTCATCACTTCGAACAGCACGTGCCTCTGGAGTACTTGCTGTATCGATTGATGGATCAACAACAGCCTCTACCTTGCGATCAAGACCCACGATTTCGATAAAGGCTTGACGTAAAATCTCATCGGACTCTGAGCGAACAAATGAGTCGCGGGCTCCTGCGTTAAGAATTCCTATCGTGATTGCCTTGTCATCTACGGCGATTATTTGGGCACTCGCACTAAGCAAGGACCAGGTTAAACGCCTGCGCTTCTTAACATTTTCAATAACATCTGGCCATAGTCTGCGAAGTGAACCCACATCCATGGAGTCAACCTTTTCAACCTTAGCTTTTTCCTCTTTAACTTCAACTTTTGGTTGTTGCGCCTCAACCTTTGGAGTCTCAACTTTGACCGCTTTAACCGGCTCTTGCTTTGCTTGTGCCGGGGCTGCGATTCCATCCACACGCTCTAAACGTTCAACACGTGCAAGTAAGCCTGTATCGCTCTTATCCCCTGTCGGAAGCAGGATTCGACCACAGATAAGTTCAAGGATTAATCGTGGGGCTGTTGCTCCGCGCATCTGCGTTAATCCCTCAGCGGCTATATCTGCTGAACGGGAAAGGGTAGCGGCACCGATATTTGCAGCTTGAGTGCGCATGCGCTCTAACTGATCATCTGGAAGTTCGCGCAGAATTGAGTTGGCGTTTGTAGCCTGCAAAGCATCGACAATCATTAAGTCGCGAAGGCGCTCCAATAGATCTGTTGCAAAGCGACGGGGATCGTGACCCGACTCAATAACCCGGTCTACTGTTTGAAAGAGCGTTGCACCATCACGTGCGGCGATGGCATCTATTGCATCATCGAGGAGCGCTCCATCGGTAAAGCCAAGAAGCTGTATTGCGATCTCATAACTGACGCCCTCGTTACCGGCACCTGCAAGAAGCTGGCCAAGAACAGATAATGCATCACGTACCGAACCGCCGCTTGCGCGGACAACTAATGGGATAACACCTTTCGCTACCTTGACGCCTTCAGCTTCACAGATCTTTTCTAGGTGTGCAGCAAGGATTCCTGGAGGAACTAGGCGGAAAGGGTAGTGATGGGTGCGTGAGCGAATCGTAGAGATCAACTTCTCAGGCTCAGTTGTTGCAAAGATAAAGATTACGTGAGGAGGTGGCTCTTCTACGACTTTGAGAAGTGCATTTGCTGCTCCTGGTCCGAGTTGATGAGCTTCATCAATAATGTAAATCTTGTACTTGCTTTGTACTGGAGCAAAGAAAGCTTTATCGCGAAGATCGCGAGCATCATCTACTAATCC
>CAIMCU010000114.1 GCA_903839585.1 uncultured Actinomycetes bacterium
AGGAGATCCATCATGGCCAACACCTTGGGGACCAGGTCGTCCTGGTTGGCACCTCGAGTGCTCTGCAATGGCGCATGCCTACTTAGGTGAGGCTTTTGATATTCACGGTGGTGGTCTCGACCTTATCTTCCCTCACCATGAAAATGAGATTGCACAGTCTGAGGCAGCTGGTTACGGCTTTGCAAAGCGTTGGTTACACAACGCTTGGGTCACAGCATCTGGCGAGAAGATGAGTAAGTCACTGGGCAACTCTCTTCAGGTAACGGAGTTGTTAAAGGTTGTTCGTGGAATTGAGCTTCGTTGGTACTTAGGAAGTGCGCATTACCGTTCCATGCTCGAGTTCTCTCAAGCAGCCCTTGAAGAGTCGGCAACGGCTTTCCGTCGTATCGAGGCGTTTCTCTTCCGTGCGCAAGAGATACTTGGCACTCAACCAAAACCGGTAATTAGTCAGAGCTTTACCGATGCCATGAACGATGACTTAGCTGTTCCAACAGCTCTTGCCGGAATATCAGAGGCGCTTCGTCTTGGAAATACAGCGATTACCTCAGGAGATAAGAAGATCATTGAACAGTCAGCAAGTGAGATTCGTGGTGCTCTTGAAGTCTTAGGTTGCGATCCTTTTGATGGTGCTTTTGCAGGCGGTGCAGCAAGTGATTCCGCTGCGAACGCTCTTGATGGCGTTATCAAGCTCGCACTTGAACAGCGCACGGCAGCGCGGGATAGAAAAGATTTTGCAGCATCGGATGCAATCCGTGATGGACTTGCAGCGCTTGGAATTACTATTGAGGACACAGCACAAGGGCCACGATGGTCGATCTCTACAGAGAGCGGTAAGTAAATGGCCGGCAATTCAAAACCACGTGGTGCGGTTCGCGGATCAAAGAAGGGTCCAACCGGTGGAACTGGTGGAAAGAACAAACGTCGCTTAGAGGGCAAAGGTCCAACACCTAAGGCTGAAGACCGTCCATATCACGCAGCTGCAAAGCGCAAGAAAGCTGCGGAGAAAAGCACTGCACGACCACGCGTTGCTCGTGGAAGCGCACCTAAAGGTGAAATCGTCTCTGGTCGCAACGCAGTTCTTGAAGCGCTTCGTGAAAACGTTCCAGCCACTGAGTTAATTGTTGCTCGTAGCATCGATGTAGATGATCGCGTTGCAGAGTCTCTACAACTTGCTTTAAACCACCAACTTCAAATCCGTGAGGTTCACCGCGCAGAGGTTGAGGGAATTAGCCCAAATAGCCAGGGAATCATTCTTGCGATTAAGCCGTATCAGTACTCCTCTTTCCAAGAGATAACAGAGCGTGCAAGCCATCCCATGTTGATCGTTGCACTCGATGGTGTGACAGATCCTCGTAACCTTGGTGCGATTATTCGATCCTCTGCAGCCTTTGGCGTAGCAGGGGTTGTCATGACTGAACGCCGCGCAGCAACGATGACCGCATCTGCTTGGAAAGCCTCCGCTGGTGCTGCAGCTCGTATGCCGGTTGCACAGGTAACCAACATGGCGCGCACAATCGATGATGCAAAGAAGCTTGGCTGCTTTGTTATCGGTCTTGATGGCGAATCAGATGAGACTTTAAGCGGCATGAAGGTCGCTAGCGAAAACCTAATGGTGGTTGTCGGCAGCGAAGGTAAGGGATTATCGCGTCTTGTGCGCGAGAAGTGCGACCTTGTTGTCTCAATCCCTATGCGCGCAACAACTGAGTCACTCAACGCAAGCGTTGCAACATCTATCGCCCTGTTCTGGGTAGATGAGCAGCGCCGAGCAAAGTAGTCGATATGAAGTACACACGTTTTATTGTTTGCGGTGACTCTTACTCAGAGGGAATGTCTGATGAGATTGTTGATGGAAAGTACCGCGGGTGGGCAGATCGTGTAGCCGATGTACTTGCAGCGCAAGATCCTGACTTTACATATGCAAACTTAGCTATCCGCGGCAAACTTCTACCTCAAGTCATTGAGGACCAACTTCCAGTTGCGCTGTACTTTGTTACAGGACCAGAGACGCTACTTTCCTTTCACGCAGGAGCAAATGATGCACTGCGTCCAGGTTATGACGCACAACTTGCGGGTAAGCGCTATGCGGATGCGGTCCGTAAGGCTGCAGCATCGGGTGCAACGGTGATGCTCTTTACAGTGCTTGAAGATCCAGGCAATAAAGGAAAGACTGCAAAAATCTGGACCGAAAGGTTTGGTCAGTTCAATAAGTCGGTTCGAGAGGTTGGCGCTGAGGTCGGAGCGATAGTTCACGATGCAAACAACGAGAGCTTCTTTCAAGACAATCGTTTCTTAGCCTTTGATCGACTCCACCTCAACGCTGATGGCCACTTTAGAGTTGCACAGGCTGTTCTTGAGCGACTTGGCTATCCCTTTGATGCCGCTTGGAGAACACCTTTAGCGCCGCAGACAATGGCGTATAAGTTGGTGCGTAAAGCGTCAACGATTCCCTGGTTCTTCTCCTTCGCTCTTCCATGGATTATCCGGCGAATTCGTGGGAAATCTTCAGGTGATGGTCGAAGCGCTAAATATCCAACTCCTACAGCGTGGCCTAGGTTGGATTTTTAGAAACAGGCCATTCCTGCCATAATTACCGCCGTTGCTCTTTGGCAACAGGCCTCTCTAGCTCAGTGGTAGAGCAGCGCACTTGTAATGCGCAGGTCGTCAGTTCAATCCTGACGGGGGGCTCCAGTAGGGCAGAAGGGTG
>CAIMCU010000115.1 GCA_903839585.1 uncultured Actinomycetes bacterium
AGCTCTTTTGGTACAAGAGTTTGTACGTACCGTTTTGCCATCTCTAAATCTGTCTTTGCAAGGGTCATCTCAACGTTGCTGATAAAGGTGTGGAAGAAGTGCCAACCACTAAGCATCGTCTTCATGACTTCGGCGTTGCCTGATTCACGCGCTGCTTTTAGACCTGTACCGACTCCAAACCAACCAGGAACAATCTGTCGTGATTGAGTCCAACCAAATACCCATGGAATTGCGCGAAGAGAGCCAAGTCCACCAGAGGCATCTGGGCGACGTGATGGCCGTGAACCTAGGAATAGGTTTCCAAGCTGCTCTACAGGTGTTGATGCGTAGAAGTAAGCGGGTAGATCCGGGTGATCAATAAGTGATCGGTATCGTGCAAAGGATGCTGAGCTGATTTGTTCCATGCAGTCGTTCCAACGTTCTAAGTCCTCTGCGCTTTGACGAGGCGCACGGTTTAGAACAGTAGCCTCTAAGGATGCTGCAAGGGTAAGTTCAACGTTTTCACGCGCCAATGCTGGAAGCGCGTACTTGTCACTAATTACCTCTCCTTGCTCTGTCATCTTGATTTGTCCATCAACAGAGCCCCACGGAAGTGCAACGAGAGCTTCATACGTTGGACCACCGCCACGACCGACCGAGCCGCCACGACCATGGAAGAGACGAAGGTGCACGCCATGCTTGATCGCTACATCGCGCAGGTTGCGCTGTGCACGGTGGATCTCCCACTGGCTTGTTGCGATACCTGCATCCTTATTTGAATCAGAGTACCCAAGCATTACCTCTTGAGTATCTCCACGAAGTTTTACTAGCTCGCGGTAGTTTGGATCGGCAAGTAGCTTTTCTAAAATCTCACCAGCAGCACGTAGTTCCGCTACGGTTTCTAGAAGTGGTGCGAAACCAATTAACACCTTCTTCTTTGAAAGATCTACTAAACCGGCATAACGGCCAATTACGGTTGCCGCAAGAAGGTCATCTGCGCCCTTTGTCATAGAAACGATATAGGTCTCAATTACTTCAGGACCAAACTTTTCAATCAGATCGTTGATAGCTATAAAGGTATCTAATGTTTTCTTTGCGGGAGCATCTAGCTTTGAAGGGTCGATTGCAGTAGATGAAGAGAGTTCTTGGCTTAAAATCTGGAACTTATCCTCATGCGAAAGTTTGATATAGCCAGCATCAAGGATCTGCATAAGTAGGTGATGGTGCGCATCTGAGTGCTCACGAACATCTAAGGTTGCATGGGTCAAACCAAATGCTGCAATAGATCGAATTGTGCGCTCTAGCAAACCTGTAGCAATGAGCTCGCCTTTATGAGCAAAGAGTGAGTCTCGCAGAAGTGTTAAATCTGCAAGGAGCTCAGCCGTGCTTGCATAGTCACGTCCCGGTACGTGCGGACCATCAACAGCATGACGGTCGCGGGTAAAGGCCAGCTTATGAACTATCGCTGTGGCCTTTAAGCGGTATGGCTCCTGCGCATTTAGACGAAGGAAGCGAGCCTCAAACTCAGGGATACTCTTTAAATCCTTTTCAACAGAGGCGGTTAACTCTGGTGTTGCACCGATGATTCTCGTTGAGATAGAAAGCATCTGACGAAGCTCATTCATCGAAGCTATCGTGGTGCGAATCGCATGAGCGACCTGTAGAACAACTGCATCCTCGGTTACCTGTGGAGTGATGTTTGGATTTCCATCACGGTCTCCACCAATCCACGTTCCGAAGGTAAGAGGACGGGCTGTTACTGGTACATCAATATCTAGGCGCTTTAATTCGCGTGCAAAGTCGTTCAACACCTCTGGAACTGTATTGCGCGCCAAATCATCGAGGTAATACAAAGCGTTCAGCGCCTCATCCAACGGCTCAGGTCGGGTAAGACGCAGCTCATCTGTCTGCCAAAGAATGTCAACGAACTCCGCAAGACGCTCCTCTTTCACAGGAGAATCGACTTGATCAAGGAGTTTTGCAATCTCTCCTAACTTTCCAAGAATTGATCTGCGGGCAGCCTCTGTTGGATGAGCGGTAAAGACTGGACGCACCATCAATGAGTTAACCCACTGCTTAAGCTCATCCTTTGTAAATTGATGCCCAGGTGACTGCGCTTTGTACGCTTCCTCAATCTTGTCTACAGCTCGTGATAACCAAGATCCACCTTTAGCTCGATCATCGGCAAGAACTCGTGCACGGTGAACTTGCTCTGCAACATTTGCTAAGTGGAAGTAGGTGCTAAATGCACGAACCAACTGAACCGATTGCTCAACTGAGAGTTTTTCAAGAATTTCACTTCCGCCATTATCGCGAACAGCTATGCGAACAGCTTCTACTAATTCAAGAAGCTCCGTTCCCTCTTGTCGAACAAGTGACTGTCCTAAGAGGTCACCAAGCCTGCGAACATCGCCACGGAGTAGGGCGTCATCGTTTATCAGCACAGAGGTATCCTCTCAGGAATACCGCAATGCGGAATCCGCATTTTCAGCCGTAGACTTCTCACCGTTAGCCCCCTCCCTTTTCGGGATCGGGGCTTGAAGGCGTTTTTTGACGCAAGCTCTACAGATGAAGGGAGGAATCTCAATGCGTGGACTCATCACTCTTATAGGAAGCGACGCAGATCTTTCGCAATCGATCGCATCTGCGCAACGGTTGATTACTCCACCACCGAGCTACCCATTCATTCTTGCAGCTAGGGCGCAAAAGGTTCCTCTACTAGTTGTCACTAGCTCTAGTAGAGGCGCAGAGGATTTAGCGAGTGAGCTACGCGAGCTTCACTCCACAGTATTTGAATTCCCTGCATGGGAAACCCTTCCTCATGAAAAGTTAAGTCCAAGAAGTGACACAGTTGCACAGAGAGTTTCAACTCTGCGCTCACTAACCTCAGCAACGTATAAGGATCATCCAATCGTTGTTGCGCCAATCCGAGCTCTTATACATAAGTTCATCGCGGATTTAGGTACAGGCGCTGAGATTGAACTTGAGATTGGTAAAGAGATTGATTTAACAAAGTTAGTTGAAAAACTAAGTGAGTTGGCTTATGTACGCACAGACTTGGTTGAAAAGCGAGGAGAGTTTGCAGTTCGAGGAGGAATAGTCGACCTCTTCCTTCCACTATCAGCGCACCCCATTCGCATTGATTTCTTTGGGGATGAGATAGAGGAGATGCGTTACTTCGATATTTCAAATCAACGAACAACCGATCCAGTTATCGGAGCTATAACGGTTTTGCCATGTCGTGAGCTCTTGTTAAGCAAGGATGTAATGGCCCGAGCGAAGCAGCTAAAAGTAAAGTACCCAAGTGCGATAGAGATTCTTGATCGAATTGAGCAAGGAATAGTCACCGAAGGCATGGAGTCACTGATTCCAATTTTGATTGATGAAACGCAAACAATTATCTCCCGTCTTCCAAAAAATACTGAAATCTTTTTCCTTGATGAAGAACGCATTCGATCGAGAGCTGCAGATTTACTGGCAACAAATCAGGAGTTTATGGAGGCGGCCTGGTCGAGTGCTGCCTTTGGTGGTGGCGTTCCAATAAGTATTGAGGAGACGACTTACTTAACATGGGAAGAGGTCGCTGATGAGATTGCAAACCACAAGATGGTTAGACGAGCTCTCAATAGCTTTGGAAGTGATTTAGATGAAGCAGCGGAGTTTCTAGATTTTGCTGCCATTGATCCTTTACGCGGAGATGCTGACCGGGCTGTTGAAGAGTTAAGCGCAGCGTTGACTCAAAACAAAAGGGTTATCTTTGCCGCTACAGGTGCCGGCATGGCAGAGAGATACTCCGGCGTCTTTCGAAACGCAGATCTACCAGTTCAGAGTGTGCCCGAGCTTCGGGCGGCACCGACTTCTGCTGCGATTCATTTAACTAGAAGCTCAATCGCTCATGGTTTCCAGTCAGAGTCTTTAGCTCTTTACTTCATGACAGAGCGCGACTTATCTGGAAGCAAGGGCTCTGCAAAAGATAGCGTGCG
>CAIMCU010000116.1 GCA_903839585.1 uncultured Actinomycetes bacterium
CATCCAACTATGACAACTCAACCTAACTCCTATGACGGTGTAAAAAGCCGGATTTTCCAACTCACCGCGAGCAATCAAGATCCAGCGATGTGGTCTCATCCAATTCTTCCTCTGTACGTGCAGCCCGAGAAGAAGATCGAATCAGAGGTACCGGTACAACGGGCAAAGTTATATCTGGTTCCGAGCACATTTGGGGAAGAGTTTGATCCAGGGGATGAACCAGTTCCTACATCCGCACGCGATCTTCCAGATATTCATCCGTGGACGATGAAGTTTGCAGTCAGTGTTGTAGAAATCTGGGCTGGTAGAAGACAGCCCGCTCAGTTAATTGCGCACTGTCACCGTCATATTTATATGCAGTTACTAAAAGCCGTGGGCTCTCAAAAAGAGATTGGAAAAATTCGAAGCATTCATCAAAATGAGCCACTAGATGGAATCTGTGAGTCCACCATTACAGTCCGCTACGGAGATCGTCTGCGGGCAATCGTCCTTCGCTTTGAAGGCGTAAATGGAAAGTGGCTTTGTACCGAACTCCGCCTTATTTAAGCGGCGCCGTGGCAGCGCTTGTATTTCTTTCCAGAGCCACATGGACAAGGACTATTTCTTGAAACATCTCCCGTGGTGTGAACTCCGGTTTCATCGGCAGCCGTGTACTGCAAAGCGTTTACTTGAGCAGGTTTAGCCTCGAGACCTGGAGCAACTAGGTTGGAGCCATCACCCTCGATTGAAACTTGTACGTTGAAAACAAGGCTTGATAACTCTTCCTTAATCGCATCCATCATCGCTGAGAAAAGTTCGTAACCTTCACGTTGATACTCAACCAATGGATCGCGCTGAGCCATAGCTCTAAGGCCGATTCCTTCTTGGAGGTAATCCATCTCATATAGGTGCTCGCGCCACTTTCGATCGAGGACGGAGAGCAAAACCTTGCGCTCTAGCTCGCGCATAACATCTGCGCCTAGCTCGGATTGTCGCTTCTCATATTGAAGGGTTGCATCACCCAAGATTCGATCCTCTAAGAACTCAGTATCTAATCCTGCACGACCGCCAACCTCGGCGATTAACTCCTCTGGAGTTATTGAGATTGGATACACAAGTTTAATTGCCTGCCAAAGAGTCTCTAGATCCCAGTCCTCTGCAAAACCAGTTGCGGTGGCTGAGTGAACGTAGGCAGAAAGGGTTTCTCCTACAAAATCCTTAACCTGATCACCTAGATCTTTTCCTTCAAGAACTAAGCGACGCTCTCCATAAATAACCTCACGTTGGCGGTTCATAACATCGTCGTACTTCAAAACATTCTTTCGAATTTCAAAGTTTTGCGCTTCGACCTGTGTCTGAGCTGAACGGATCGCGTTACTGACCATCTTTGACTCGATAGGTGCATCATCTGGCAGTCCAGCTGCTGAGAGGAAGCGCTCAACTAGCGCAGAGTTAAATCGGCGCATGAGCTCATCTTGAAGTGAGAGATAGAAACGTGACTCACCTGGATCGCCTTGGCGACCTGAGCGTCCACGAAGCTGGTTATCGATACGTCGTGATTCATGTCGCTCTGTACCAAGAACGTAAAGCCCACCAAGCTGCACAACCTCTTCATGGCCCAATTCAACTGCAGCTTTTTGCTTTGCAATCTCTGCCGGCCAAGCCGCTTCGTACTCCGTTGGAGTATCTACTGGTGAGAGGCCACGGCGTTGAAGTTCGAAATCAGCCATGAACTCTGCGTTTCCGCCAAGCATAATGTCGGTACCGCGACCGGCCATATTTGTTGCAACTGTTACAGCGCCCTTAACACCGGCACGAGCGATGATGGAGGCTTCTCGTTCATGGTGCTTTGCGTTAAGAACTTCATGCGGAATTCCAGATTTTTTTAAGAGCGCTGATAGCTCCTCTGACTTCTCTACGCTGACAGTTCCTACGAGCACAGGCTGACCTTTGCGATGACGCTCACTGATATCACTTGCAACCGCCATGAACTTTCCTAGCTCACTCTTGTAGACCAAATCTGGCTGATCAATGCGCTGCATGGAACGGTTTGTCGGAATCGGAACTACGCCAAGCTTATAGATTTGGTAAAACTCTGAAGCCTCAGTCATAGCGGTTCCGGTCATACCGGAGATGGTTTCGTAGAGGCGGAAGTAGTTTTGAAGAGTGATGGTAGCCAGTGTCTGGTTCTCATCCTTAATATCGATACGCTCTTTAGCTTCTAGGGCTTGATGTAATCCCTCGCTGTAACGTCGGCCTGAAAGCATGCGACCCGTGTGTTCGTCAACGATGAGTAACTCACCATTCATTACTACATAATCCTTATCGCGCTTAAAGAGCTCTTTTGCACGCACAGCATTATTTAGATACCCGATTAAAGTTGTATTTGCAGCTTCATATAGGTTTTCAATCTTGAGGAGCTCTTCAACTTTGCTGACACCTTCTTCAAGGATACCTACAGTCTTTTTCTTCTCATCAACCTCATAGTGAACATTGCGGCTGAGTTTTCCAACAATATTTGCGAACTCTACGTACCACTTGGTGGCCTTATCAGCAGGTCCACTAATGATCAGTGGGGTACGAGCTTCATCAATCAAAATGGAGTCAACCTCATCGACAACAGCGAAGAAGTGATCTCTTTGAACACAGTCTTCTAGCGACCAGGCCATGTTGTCGCGTAGGTAATCAAAACCAAACTCATTGTTTGTACCGTATGTAATGTCGCATTGATAAGCAGCACGACGCTCAGTTGGAGTCATGCTGTTAAGAATTACGCCGACGCTCAAACCAAGGAAGCGGTGAATTCGTCCCATCCACTCGCTGTCACGCTCTGCTAAGTAATCGTTAACTGTAACTACGTGAACACCACGACCAGCTAGTGCGTTGAGATATGAAGGCAGGGTTGCTACAAGGGTCTTACCTTCACCAGTACGCATCTCTGCAATATTTCCACGGTGAAGTGCGGCACCACCCATGATTTGAACATCGTAATGACGCTGTCCAAGGGTTCGCTTTGCCGCTTCACGTACTACTGCAAATGCCTCAGGAAGAAGTGCATCCAACGCTTCACCATCTGCATAACGTTTCTTAAACTCAGATGTCTTTGCTCGAAGCGCTTCATCTGAGAGAGAGATTACGGCTGCTTCTTCGGCGTTTACCTGATCGGTGACTTTTGAGAGTTCGCGAAGGAGTTTTCCCTCGCCTGCTCGCATGATTCGATCAAAAAACGCTGGCATATCTACCTCTTCAAGTAAGCGGACCGGGATACGGGCCTATCGTACGGGTTTGGCCAAGCAGGCGGTAATTGCCCCAAGTACCCGAAAACCCGCAGCGTTTAGGGCGCGTGCGGCTTCGTTGAGGGTGGACCCAGTGGTGACTAAGTCGTCGACAATTATTACCGGCACATCGTGTAACAAAAGCTTTGTTGGATCTATTCCAAAAGCCCCGGATAAATTCTTAGCCCTTTGATCTGCGTGCAAGGTCGACTGATCTCGAACTGCTCGCCGGTGACTGAGTAGATCAAGGGGGGTCATTCCGGAGTATTCGATAAGTTCGTTGATGTACATCCTTCCTCGTCTCCTCGATGCTTTCTTTCGAGATGGAATGGGGACCAGATGCCCGGTTCCAATCTCCTTCTGAAAGTAAATTCGTGCGTTTGCAATGCTTGCTGCAACCAATGTATCGGCAGCTAGTACGCCATCCTCTTTGGATGCTAAAAGGATTTTGCTCGCAATTGGAGAGTAGATCACAGATGAATAGATTGGAAAGCTGCGATTCTGTGAAACACCAAATGTTCTATAGATGTGGTTGTTCCAATCTATGCGACACGTTGCGCAAATATCGATACCTAAGCGTCGGCAACCTAAGCATCTAACTGGAAAGATTAATTCTGAAAGAGATCCATGTGAGCGCATAGTAAAAGTATGCGCCTTTGCTGTGAGCTTCAAAAAGAGATTGTGACTACATGGGGAAAGATTTAGATATCTGTGGGTTCAACCCTCAGTGGTCGAGAAGCAATCTGATCGCCGGCAACCTTAGGAAGGGTTAAAACAAAGTGCGCACCTTTTTCAGGTCTGCCCCATGCATCGAGTTCGCCGTTGTGTAGACGAGCATCTTCTAGGGCTATTGATAAACCAAGCCCTGTTCCTCCTCGAACACGAGAACGAGATGGATCAGCTCTCCAGAAACGATCAAAAACTCTGGTGAGTGCGGCGTTATCCATGCCACTTCCGTAATCACGAACTCCGATTCCAATCTCCGTCACGGTTTCAACGATCGTGACTTTGACCGGCTTTCCACCTGCATGATCGAGGGCGTTAGATAATAGGTTTCTCATTATTCGTTCAACGCGTCGAATGTCAGCTTTTATTACTACATGCTCAATCTCTGGGTCTAAAACTATTTGAATCGGATGATCATTGCCGGTTGTTCCAACATCTTCGATACAGCGCTCAATGAGTGGAATCAAGTCAAAGTCCACGGTATCTAGCACAGCCACCTGCGCATCAAACCTACTAATCTCCAGCAAATCCTCAAGCAGTTGCTCAAAACGATCTAACTGCAGGCTAAGGAGTTCGGCACTTCGGGCGATAGTGGCATCGAATGAGTTTCGCTGACTGTAAATGACCTCAGATGCCATGCGCAATGTAGTCAAGGGGGTACGCAGCTCATGAGAAACATCTGAAACAAAGCGTTGTTGGACCCTTGAGAGGTTTTCTAGACGAGAGATCTGAGACTCTAATGAGATCGCCATCTCGTTAAATGCAGAGGAAAGCTTGCCTAACTCATCTGAGCTCGTAATCTCAAGCCGTTGGCTGAAATCGCCTTTAGTGAATTGGAGGGCGATGCGCGCAGCTTCACGCACCGGACGCGCTACCTGTCTCACCACAAGCCATGTAATCAATCCGATCAAAAATACAAGAATTAATCCGGTAAATAGGAGTGAATTAAAGATCAACTCCAATGTTGTTCTCTGATTTGTAAGAGAGTAGACAAGGTACATCTCATAGGAGCCCGACTTCGGGATAAGAATTTTTCGACCGATAATTAATGATTCACGCACAATCCCACTATTAGCTTCGAATGTTACGTACCTGTACTGGACATCGTCAGCCTTACGTAAACTCTCTCGTAAATCCTTCGGTACTACATCGAGTGAAATGCCCTCAGAGGACATATCAAAAATATTTGGTGAATACTTTGGCAGATTTGCAAGATCATCCTTTAACCTCGCAAGGATTACCTCTTTTCTTCCCTGATTCACTCCGATTTCAGTCGCTGTTTTGATGACAGCTGTAACCTCTTGAGCGATTGACTCGACCGACTTATCTTGAACCAATAGGAACTGATACTGTGCGTTAAAGAATGATGAACGAGCCTCTGCTAACGAGGTCTCTAAATTCACCTCGCGTACCCCTGAGGAAAGTTGAGAGTACAGAGCTGACCCTGTTAGCCACACGACTCCGAAAGAGAGTAGGACGGTTGAGACAATTACCTTTGCTGCAAGTGAGTTCTTAAAGGTAAAGAAGAATCGGTTCATACTAGGAACCGACCGTTACTCCAGCTTTATACCCAACACCTCGCACGGTCATAACGATCTCAGGCTTTTCAGGGTCATGTTCAATCTTTGAGCGCAACCTTTGGACATGGACATTCACAAGCCGTGTATCGGTTGAGTGACGGTAACCCCAAACCTCTCCAAGCAAGGCTTCGCGGGTAAATACTCTGCCAGGCTCTTTGGCGAGTGCGACTAAGAGATCAAACTCAAGTCGCGTTAGAGCAATCTTTGAATCTGCGCGCAAAACTTCATGACCGGTAACATCGATTGATAAGTCACCAATTCGAAGGAGCGCAGTTACATCTGCGTTAGTTCGGCGCAAACGTGTACGTATACGTGCGATTAACTCTGATGGATGTCTAAATGGTTTAACCATGTAATCATCGGCACCAGCTTCTAGACCACGAACGACGTCCTGCGAATCCCCCTTGGCGCTTAACATGACAATAGGAACCATCGACTCTTGGCGAATCTGACGACAGACTTCAATCCCATCAATACCAGGAAGCATGACATCCAAAAGTATGAGATCTGGAGGATTGTTTCTAAAGACCTCCATAACCTCATCGCCGCGACTTACAAGATCAACATCAATGCCGGCACCATTGAGAACAATGCTGAGCATCTCTGCTAAATCTTGATCGTCATCGACGACCATAACTAATGTCATTAGCTACCGTGCTCCCATGAGTTCAGATACAGCTCTTGTGCTGGCGTGAGGACATCGATTAAGCCACCCATCGAGCGAAGTTTCAAGCTGGCTACCTCTTTATCGATGTAGACAGGTACTTCATGAACTCCAGGCTTTAAGTTCTTAGCCTCTTGCACGAGGTACTCAGCTGTCAACGCCTGGTCTGAAAAGGACATATCCATAACAGATGCTGGGTGGCCTTCGGCGGCACCGAGGTTTACAAGTCTTCCCTCTGCAATAAGAAGAAGACGGCGGCCATCTGCCATTACATACTCATCGGTTTGGTGGCGCATCTTTGCATTCTTAGATTTAGAGTTCTTTTCAAGCCATGCAACATCGATCTCAATGTCGAAGTGACCTGAGTTAGCCATGATCGCGCCATCCTTCATCTGCTTAAAGTGCTCTTCGCGCAAGACATCACGATTACCTGTAACTGTAATGAACACATCGCCAACTTTGGCCGCCTCAGACATCGGCATGACTCTAAAACCCTGCATCATGGCATCTAGCGCCTTTGTTGGATCAATTTCAGTCACGATTACATCAGCACCCATGCCCTTAGCGCGCTCTGCAACTCCCTTACCGCAGTAACCAAATCCAGCTACTACAAGGATTCGTCCCGCTAGAAGAAAGTTTGTAGCACGAAAGACAGCATCAAGTGTTGACTGCCCGGTTCCGTATCGGTTATCAAACATGTGTTTAGTGTCTGTATCGTTAACAGCGATCATGGGAAAAGTTAGTGCACCATCTTTAGCCATCTGATTTAGTCGAATGACTCCGGTAGTTGTTTCTTCGCATCCTCCAGCAATATTTGGAAGGAGTTCTTTTCGTGTGGTGTGAAGGGTATTAACCAAGTCGCAACCATCGTCAAATACTTGATGAGGCTCAATATCTAACGCTGCGTTGATGTGTGCGTAGTAACCATCGCGATCTACTGCGTTCTTTGCAAAGACGGAGATACCGAACTCGTGGACGAGCGCAGCGGCGGTATCATCTTGGGTTGAAAGAGGGTTTGATGCACATAGAGCAATCTCTGCTCCGCCGGCCTTTAACACGCGCATAAGGTTTGCGGTCTCAGTTGTTACGTGCATGCACGCTGCAATTCGGACACCCTTAAATGGCTGTGACTTCTCAAAACGCTCACGGATCTGAGCAAGCACCGGCATATTGCGCTCGGCCCATTCAATTCTCTTTCGACCTTCTGCGGCTAGAGATGCATCTTTAATGTCATGACGCGGAAGAGTTGATGTAACAGCTGAATTCACGTGGATCTCCTTTAATGGTAATAAAACAGTTGTTGTGACTGTGCTTACCTAAGGCGTAGGGCTCTACTTTGCTAGGCGGCTATCTGCGTAGATTACTGCCCCAGAGGGAAAAGTTGCCAATTAGAACCGCTAGAAATTAGCCACGAATAGCGTCAAGCACCTCATCACGAATCTTTTCCATCAGCGCCTTGGTATCACCTTCGACATTAAGGCGCAGTAGAGGCTCGGTATTTGAAGCTCTGACGTTGAACCACCATTTTTCAGAGGTAATTGTTAGGCCGTCGAGATGATCAACTTGGTTGCCTTTGCTAACTACATACTTGGCTTCGATAGAATTTATTGACTCAACGGCATTAACTACCTTTGAGTTGATCTCACCGCTTTGAAAGTATCGACTATACGGTTTCAAAATCTCTGAAAGTGGCTTTTGAACCTCACCTAAAGCCGCTAACGCGTGTAACGCAGCTAACATACCTGAATCAGCTTTCCAAAACTCTTTAAAGTAAAAGTGTCCCGAGTGCTCTCCTCCAAAGATTGCACCTGTCTGCGCCATAAGCGCTTTTATATACGAGTGTCCAACTCGCGATCTAATAGCTGTTGCCCCTTGTTCCTCAACAATCTCTTTCACCGCCTTCGAAGAGATTAGGTTGTAGATAATCGTTGAACCCGGTCGTTTTTTTAACTCACGATCTGCAATTAACGCGGTTAAGGTCGAAGGGTTGACCGCATCTCCCTTTTCATCGACGATAAAGCATCTATCTGCATCTCCATCAAAGGCTAAGCCAATGTCTGCCTTCTCTTTCTTGACGGCCTTCTTTAAATCACGCAGATTCGCTTCATCTATCGGGTTGGCCTCATGGTTTGGGAAGGTGCCGTCTAGCTCGTAGTACATCTCAATCACTTCAGCGTTTAACTCTGCAAAGACCGCTGGCGCTGTATGTCCAGCCATTCCATTTCCTGCATCGACAACAATCTTTAGACGGCGCATCTGAGATAAATCAACAAGAGCTAGAAGATGAGCTACATACTCTTTTAATAAGCTCTGATTTTTCTCGACTCCAATACCACGCGTGGCAAGTGGAGATCCTTCATGTACAAATCTCTCGATAGAAAGAAGTCCAGACTCTTTTCCAATAGGTCTTGCACCGCTTAAGCAAAGCTTAATGCCGTTGTACTCCGCTGGATTATGGCTAGCCGTAAACATGGCTCCTGGAAAGTTCAGCTTTCCTGCCGCAAAGTAGAGCATGTCTGTTGAAGCTAAACCAATGCGAATGACATCCATGCCTTGCGATGTTAGTCCTGCAGAAAATGCATCAGCAAAATCAGGGGAAGATGGTCGCATATCTTCACCTATGACGACCGTTCCTGGTTCGCGCTCTTGAGCTAAGAACCGCGCAAAGGCAACACCAGTTGCAAAACAGAAATCAACGGTTAACTCAGAACCAACCAGTCCACGAATATCGTAAGCTTTAAAAACTGAAGAGGTCATTTTGTGTTTAAGATGGAACAGCGCGGAGGTGCCCTCTGCGACCTAGATTATTTTGTGCAGACATCGAGCTCACCTCTTCACGAGCTGGTTCACTGTGATGTGCAGCTGCCTCTCGAACTGCATCTGCAATCGCCATCAAATCATCCTCTGATGGACCAGCGCTTCGATCTGGATTTGACTCCTCTTTAATAACACTCCAGCCGTGAGGAACGGTTAACTTCTTGCCATGCTGTTCGCAAAGGTCGTAAGCGTGTGGCTCTGAGTATGTTGCCAGCGGGCCAACGACCGCCGTTGAATCTGCATAAATATAAGTCAATGTCATCGTAGCCATATCGCGACAGCCGACGCGGGAACATCCACGTCCAGTTCGAATTCGCGAGCTCATGTAGTGAAGGTTAGTACCGCTTGCGGCAAAACCTTGGGATTGTCAGGGTGTTAAAACAGCGATGTTGGATGTAGGCACCGCAGCACGAGTCAATGCGCTACCAGCCCTTAATGGAAAGTATCCCGAGCCGCTCTTTGTGGAGACAAGTGCAGCTCCATAAGTCCGACCTGATACGCGCGTGAAAGAGATACTGCGTACCTTGTCGGGTACTTGATAGTTAACAAACTCAACCCCATCAATCCCAATGATCTTTGTTTTACCGCTCACATAAGTGAGTTCAGCTGCGATAGCGATATTTTCGCCCATGAATAAAAGGGTTGGGGACAGGCCAGAAATCGCAAACTTAGAGCGAGTGAGCTTTGGCGTTGCGGTACTCCATAAAAAGTCGTTCTTGCTCAGGGCGTTAGTTGTTGAATAGACACTTGCAACTATCGGATTCTCAGATGAAATACGAATAGCAAAAATCTTAGAGGAGAGTTCAGGCTTTAACGGGATCGAGAAAACTCTTCCGTTATCGATTGTGCGATCCTGCAAACCAACAGGTATGAAGCTACCTTCGGCAGATGAGAGTTCAACGCTGATTCGAGAGTCTGTATCTCCAGGAACTAAGACGCGCAGGATGTGGGTAGAGCCGGAGTTACCTCTGCCATCTTTCTTTGGCTGATGAGGAATAGCGGGAATATAGATCTCTTTGGATGGTGCATCAACCGGATTTACAAGATCTCCACCTAAAGCCCTTAGGCCTTTTCCTCTCTCATCGACTAAGAATGAGTTAAGTCGACCAGCCCTAGCAATAACGTTTAGAACGATGCTCTTCGAACCTGGTGCTAGAGAGTCCAGTCCGACAGAAGTCGATGAGTTTGGCTTAACGGTAATGACTTTCGCAGCGACAACAGCGTTCTCATTCCAGATTTCTATATCTGCAATGGCAGGACTTAAACCACTATTTACTAAGTATAAATCTCCACGGCTAGTTACATCTGAGGAGCCGCCTACAAACCATTGAGATGAAACTGGAGCGGTACATGTAGAGGCACCGGCCCATATGCCAGATTTTGCCTGCCACAGTATCGGGGTTACTCCTTTACTTTCCATAATGATTGGAGTACCTGACTGCGTATATCTGCTTGTTTTTATCTTTTTGAAAGTTGCAGTCTTTGAGCCGATACTTTTGTACTTCGTATCATTTGCAGGTGTTGATATCAGCGAAGTCAGCCCAGAACCAGTTGGTGAGCAAACAACCGCCGGATAGGCCGCAGCAAATCGATCAGGCGCAATAGTTGTGTTAATCAAATTTGCCAAGAGTAAAGTCGCAGAGATCAACGCAACTATGATGGCTGGACGCTTAAATATCATGCCAGCTCCTCTTCAGAGATTTCACGTCGACGTCGACCGCCAGGAAGGGCCAGAGTTAAAACTGTCACAAAAAAGATGAGCTGCAGCGAGAGCCATCCACGCCTAGCTGTGCCATCAAATAGAAGCGTTGCTGGGCCTTCATTGGCGACTGAAAAAACTGGAAGATTGTCGGCGCTAACACTTCTTGGAAGCCTCTTACCTTCCTGAGATATCTGCCAACCTCTGTTGAAAGTTTCGCTCAGCGTTAAGGTGCCGGGTCCAGGTAGTAGGTATTCGCCCGTGACCTTGCTCTTTTCAAGGACGGTTCGTACCCCATCTGCATCCATGAACACGAGTTCGCCAGTTGGGTTAGTAACTTTCCAAACGATTCCAGCCGATGTAGAGGATGCTCTAGTAAATCCACCTAATCCATCGATAGTTCTAACGACCGCTTTATCTATTGGTTTTGCAAAGAATAGGTACTTGATTCCATTTTGAGCTAGTACCTGTCCGCTGTTTAAACCACTGCCATCGCTGATCTCTCTTACAGCTTTCGAGATCTCCTTAGATTCACTTGGAGCAATATCTGGTTGTCCCAGAGTCACATCACCACCTCGAGCTATATAAAATGTTAGTGCGGCTTCATCTCCACTTAACTTATCGCGAAGCACCATCGATTTAGCATCACTTTCAACGGCCAAGAAGGCGGGAAGTACCTCTTTTTGTCCTGCACGAGTTGGGGATGTGGCACCCTCTGTTGCAATCCACGCAACCGTAAGTATGGAATAGAGTCCAACGCTAAGAATTAAGAACGCTGAAGCAAAGTGTCTGTAGTTCAGGTGAGAGCTGGCCAAACTCTCCCGAACTTGATCTAACATAATCGTCGCTGATGCGACTGCAAGAATGGTGGCAACTGCAAGTAGAGGGCCAACATATAGGCGCTCAGCTGTTGAATTGGCGTTGCTCGATACGCCAACAGCGCTTAAGAGTGTTGCGCACAGCAGAAATCCGAACGCGTACTCCGCCACAAACTTGGCACGGGTAACTGAAAAAAGTGCAATAACAATGATTATCAAAATTGGGCTAAAGAGCCACCATGGAACTGCACCTGCTCCGCCGGGATTGCCGAAGATTGCGTAGTTAGGTCCTCCGCCTGGAAGCATGAATCCGGGCTCTAAGAAAAACCTATGCGGATTTGATAACACCTCTAAGGACCAAGGAAGGTTCAAAAATAGCGGAATGAGGGCTAGTGCACCACGCCTTTGGCTTCGTTTGATAAAGAGCACTGATTTGTAATCTCTATCGGACTCAAAAAAATCCAAAACGATAGCGAGCAAGATTAAAAGTAAGGTAGAGAGAAAAATCATTGGTGAGAAGGCAAAAATTAAAGCACTAAGCAATCCGAGTGCATTAATCCTTCGCCAAGAGAGATTTTCTATACGGTGCCAATTCGAAAGTTGTTTCAAAGCTATTGGGACAAGCAGTAGTGCGGCCAGGGTTCCAACTCTGCCTGTGTTGATCGCAGATACTGAAACAGGTGAAATAGAATAAACAGCAGATGCCGTCGTTGCGAGCCATCTCTTTTCCGTCAATGTCTTTAACAGTGAGTACGCAGATGTCATTAAGAGAATCGGTGAAATGAGGAAGAAGAAGGTAAAGAAAAGTGGAACATTACCCAAGGTAAGAATTGAAGCAAGAGCAATGATTGGAACCCAGGAAGGGGAGGCTTGAGCAGAGCCCATGGCAACGTTATGCCAACCTGAAAAGTACTGATCCCAAAGATCGCTAGCTCCGCTTAACTGTTTGGGAAGTGTGCCCCCGGAGATGGAACCAAATCGGTAACGAGCCCAGACAATTGAAAGTAAGGACAGCGTGATGAATGCCAGAAAGAGTGGACGTTTTATTGCCACTCTCCAGAAACTGGTACCTGCAGGCGTTAAGAGATCTTCATCGTCGAGAATGTTTGGTGAAGGCGTTGATTTGGAATCTTCCGTTATGACCTCAGGCAAGAACTGCTTTCTAAACCAGTTAATCAGGCGTGCTGCAGAAACACGCAACTGCGAACTGCGAGAGGGTATGAACTCTCGGATGATTCGAGGCGAAACTAACCGAACCTTCTTTCTAAACCTTCTGGCTTGAATCAACTCATTGGGCTTTAGGAAAAGTGATCCGATTGCAAGGATTTCATCACTTGCGTACCCAGGCAGCTTGGCAAAGAGATACCCAACGGAACGAAGTACGGCGCCCGAGAGAATTTGCAGTGTGAGAAGGGGCAGAGTCCACCAAGATGAGTTGGCTAGGAGCACATAGGCAGCGTTGCGGCGGTCTAAGAGTCGTGGGCGGTGTAAAAAGGCGCCATGCACATCTACAGATCTGCGCTCTGACGCAGATGCCTCTGCGTGAAAAGCGATGGCATCTGTAACGGCGATAACAGAATGTCCGGCGGTACGTACACGCCAACCAAAATCTACATCATCGCGAAACAGCTCAAGGTTCGGATCAAATCCACCTAAGTCTTCGAAAACATCACGACGTATGAGCGCTCCTGCGGTCGAGACCGATAGAACATCTTTCACTCCATCATGTTGACCTTGGTCATACTCATTATCTTCAAGACCTGTCCAGCGAGCGCCGTTACCTGCGATGCTGATGCCCACTTCAAGTAGATGGTGATGATCATGCCAACCAAGAAGTTTTGGTCCGGCCATCACTACATTTGGCCGATCCGTTACAGCTTCAAGCATCGTACGTAAAGCTTTATTGTGCGGCGCTAAATCATCGTGAACTATCCAGAGCCACTCTTCTTCATCAGAGTCAGTATCGATCTCGGGAAGTGTTGAAACAGCTTGTGCGACCGCGTCACCAAAACCGGTTTCGCGATCCATTGTCAAAACTGGAATGCGAGCGCCCTTAAGCAACTTAACCGAGGTGTCCTCTGAACCAGTATCGACGGCGATGATTGCGTCGACTTTGCGTTTTTGCGAAGTAACCGCTGCGACAACTTCAGGAAGCCATGTGGCACCATCGTGTACAACGAGAATCGCAGTAACGCGATGCACAGTCATAAGGGTTACGCTGGGCGGCGCTTCAAACGGCGGCGCTCACGTTCAGAGAGACCGCCCCAAATTCCAAATCGCTCATCGTGAGCGAGCGCGTACTCAAGGCACTCTTGACGAACATCGCATGAAAGACAAACTCGCTTTGCTTCGCGGGTAGAGCCTCCCTTTTCAGGAAAGAAGGCTTCAGGATCTGTTTGAGCGCATAGTGCGCGCTCCTGCCAGGAGAGCTCCATGCTCTCGCCGTTGGCTAGTTGAATAGTTGGTCCAGCAGTGGGGGCTGATGGCTTGCCAGTTGATGTTGCTTCTGGGCGGATTGGCATCTTGCAAATCTCCTCAAGACCGTAGTGGCTCTACTCATTTGGAATAGGCGCGCTAGAAACGAATTACACGCTTGTAATCCCTATATGTCAAGCCCGCTTAAGCGTGAGAGTTCGGAAATCTGGTCATTTATGGGGGATTTATGGCAGTGAGATGGGTTCAAAGCTACTTTTTGAAAGGAAGTGGCGATCGATGACCGACCCGGTCTTTACTACCGCGCCCTCAGAGATAAATGAGTTGCGCACCGTAGCGCCATCCTCAATGACAGCCCCATCGCAGATTATTGAGGACTCTATCGATACGCCTGCCCCAACTTTGCTGCCTCTTCCGACGTAACTGCCTCCCCCAATTCTTAAGCCTTCTTGAACCTGAGCCGAGTCTGCGATTTCAAACGCCCCATCGATGAGATCGGCCGTTGCCTGAAAGAGAGCAGCCGGGGTTCCAATATCTAGCCAGTAAGACTGTTCCAAGTATCCAAATACGGCGCGTGCATCTGCGACCAACTTAGGAAAGGTTTGCCGCTCAATGCTGACGACCTCTCCAAGTGGGATCTCATTGATAATGCTACGTTTAAAGACATAACAACCAGCATTTATTGAGTTAGTAACTGGGTTATCCATTTTTTCAAGGAATGCGCTAACACGGCCGCTGCTATCGGTTGGTACACAACCAAATGCGCGGGCATCTTCAACGGTTCGCAGGTGCAAGGTGACATCTGCATTGTGTGAATGATGAAACTCAATCTGCTTATCAATACGGTGGTTACTCAAAATATCGCCGTTAAAGATTACGACATCCTCATCGCCTTGCAGCAACTCTGCAGCGTTTCGGATAGCACCGCCGGTGCCTAGAGGCTCGGCTTCAACGGCGTATAAAAGTTTCATGCCCCACTTGGAGCCATCCCCAAAGTAAGGAGTAAAGACATTGGAAAGGTAAGAGGTTGCCAGGACTACGGTAGTTATTCCTGATCTCTTAGCAGCCAAGAGCTGATGTTCTGTAATTGGTACCCCTGCAACTGGCAACATCGGCTTTGGTATCTCATTTGTCAGTGGCTTTAAGCGAGTTCCAAAACCACCGACAAGCAGTATTCCGACCGCCATTACTTACAGACCTCAACCAGTCGGGCAGCTGCAGCCCTTATCTGGGCATCTGTTGCAGTTAATGCAATACGGATATGTGAAGCGCCCTTCTTTCCATAAAAAATCCCTGGTGTGGCAAGAATTCCAAGCTCTGCAAGCCAATCCACCGATATCCAACAATCCTCATTACGTGTTGCCCAGATGTAGAGTCCTGCTGCGCTCTCCTCAATTGAAAAACCTGCGGAGTTTAAAACTGGTCTTAAAGTTGCGCGCCGTGCGTTATATCTAGCTCGCTGTTCAACTACATGTGTTGACTCCGAAAGCGCAGCAATCATCGCCTCTTGAACAGGCAGCGGAACCATCATTCCAGCGTGCTTTCGCACTTCACGGATCTTTGCAATGAGCTGTGAATCTCCAATCAGAAAGGCAGCCCGGTAGCCGGCCATGGAGGATCGCTTAGACAGGGAGTGAACCGCTAAGAGGTTCTTATTGTTGCCATCTGTAAACTTCAAAATTGATTGTGGGGTGCTGGTATCGCCAAACTCTAGGTAGCACTCGTCGGAGACAAGGACAGCTCCCCTCTTCCTAGACCAGTTGATTGCACAACGAAGCTCATCCTCTGAGTGGACGCGCCCTGTTGGATTAGAGGGAGAGTTAACCCAAGCTAAATCTGCTTTCGGCCACTTATCTGCATTGACATCAACTTCAATAGCTTTAGCATCGGCCAGTAACGCACCCACTAAGTAGGTTGGATAGGCAACCTCAGGGTATAAAACTTTTGAACTTTGCAAAATTGTTGGCAACCATGCAACGAGCTCTTTGGAGCCGATTACAGGAAGAACATCAAACTCACCCGTGGCACCTAGAGTGTTGCGAGCCCATGTAAGGATCGCATCTCTTAGTTTTTGCGTGCCAGCGGTTAATGGATAGCGAGGTGAGTCCGCTGCCGCCTTTAACGCATCCTGAATAAATCCTGGAGTCGGATCAACGGGAGTTCCAACAGATAAATCAATTATTCCCCCAGGGTGTTGCTTAGCTTTCTCTGCGTACGGGGCAAGTACATCCCAAGGGAAATCTGGTAGTTGTGGGCGCACTTAACTTCAAAACTCTTAGGCGTCTTTAGCTGGAGCAGATGCAACGTCTGCGTGATCTCGATCCTGCGGACCTAGTTTGGCCGCCCCACCTGGTGAACCAAGCTCTACAAAGAACTCGGTATTTACCTTGGAGAAATCCTTCCATTGGGATGGAACGTCATCTTCGTAGTAAATAGCCTCTACCGGACAGACTGGTTCGCAAGCTCCGCAATCAACACACTCGTCAGGTTGGATGTAGAGCATTCGTGAGCCTTCATAGATGCAATCAACAGGGCACTCTTCGATGCAGGATTTATCCTTAACATCGATACAAGGTTGGGCAACTACGTATGTCACGGGATAAACCTCCGGCGGATAGGTCAGTGAAGGCTTAATTCTAACCATGCAGAAGCGGGTTAGGCGCAATATCGTTGCCCTATGTCCGAGATACCAGCCTCCTTAATTGGCAAGAGAGTCACGGTCAGACTGCGCGATGGCGGTGGATTTAGAGACATCGTTGGTTTTTTACAATCGCAATCAAGCTTGTTAAACCGCCATGATGTTCTGATCGATTTTTCAGATGAGGAAGTAGCGGTGTGGAGAGAGATCGAACCGTTGCCCAATCTCGCAGGTAAAGGTGCTCCTTACTCATTACGCATCGCCGAGTTAGAAGAGCTTTCGCACCTCACATGGCCCGCTCATGAAATTGAGGAGTCTTCAGGGTGGATTTATCGCAGAAGTGGCGGTGTGACATGGAGGGCTAACTCGGTGCTTCCTGTTGGAAAGCCTCCCTTTGGTGAAGCTGAAAATAGTATTGACGAAGAACTTGCAAAGGTCATCGCTTACTACAAAGCAAGCGGATTGGAGCCGGCGTTCACTATTCCCTTGCCTACATACGCTGAGTTGGATGCACACTTAGAGAGCAAGGGCTGGAGCGTGGTGATCAAAGCAAAGTACCTCGTAAAGAACGCCGCCAATCTAAAGAGTTCCAACATTAACTTTGATGTCGAAGCTTTGCCCTCAAACAAATGGCTAGCGTGTCAAGGTGATGGAAAGATTCAGGGGATTTTAGAAGCGTATCCAGCAAAGTACATAAGCTACTCAGAGAACGAAGTGGTGATTGCAACTGCACGTGTAGCGGTTCTGGGGAGCTGGTCGTTGATAACGCGCGTATTTGTAGATGAGGCTCATCGCGGTAAAGGTTTAGGTGCAGAGATCATGTTTAAAGCGGAAGAGGTTTCAAAAGAGTTAGGCGCAGAAAAGATTGCTCTACAAGTAGATGAGACAAACGTCCCTGCCCTCAAGCTTTATGAAAATCTCAACTACCAAATCCACCACGAGTATGTCTATCGAGTCTTGCGATGAAGATTCAAATCTACGACACAAAAACACGTGAACCGAAAGAGGTCGCCTCTAGAGACGGTGTTGTGAACATCTACTGCTGCGGGCCGACGGTTTATC
>CAIMCU010000117.1 GCA_903839585.1 uncultured Actinomycetes bacterium
CAGATCATGGAACAGCTCATCATGGACGATGCTCTCAAACGCGCATCTGCAAAGCGCATCACAGTCGTTGCACCTTTCTACGGATACGCGCGTCAAGATAAGAAGCACCGTGGACGCGAACCTATCTCTGCACGTTTGATGGCAGATCTTTACAAAACCGCCGGTGCAGATCGTTTAATGGTTGTAGATCTTCACACCTCACAGATTCAAGGTTTCTTCGATGGTCCCGTTGATCATCTCTTTGCACTTCCAATGCTTGCAGATTACGTCGGCAAAAAAGTCGATCGCTCCCGTTTAACAATCGTCTCACCAGACTCTGGCCGAGTACGTGTTGCAGAGCGCTGGTCCGAGCTACTTGGTGGATGCCCTATCGCATTTATTCACAAGACTCGTGATCCACGTGTTCCTAATGAAGCAGTTGTCGGCAAGGTTGTTGGTGATGTAACTGGCCAAACCTGCATCGTTATTGATGACATGATCGATACAGCCGGAACAATTACAAAAGCAGTAGATGCACTCATGGAGGGCGGCGCTAAAGAGGTAATCATCGCAGCCACCCACGCGGTCTTCTCAGGTCCAGCAATTGATCGCCTCAAGGCATGTAAAGCTAAAGAGATTGTTATTACAAACTCACTTCCTGTACCTGATGAAAAGCGCTTCGATGGCTTAACAGTTCTTTCAATCGCACCACTACTAGCCCGTGCGATCCGCGAAGTCTTTGAGGATGGTTCAGTTACCAGCCTCTTTGACGGCCATTCCTAAGCACCGTTTTTCACGGATTTGCTCACACACATACTCGACAGGTAACCTTTGGCCTGTTCCGGCGAGGGATAAGTAATTTCCGTAATCGACGTATAAGGAGTAATACAAATGGCTGAAATCAAGATCTCAGGTGTAACACGTACTGAATTCGGTAAAGGTGCATCACGTCGCGCACGTCGCGATGGTTTGGTTCCTGCAGTTATTTACGGCCACGGCGAGAAGCCAAAGCACATAACTCTTCCAGCTCGCGAGCTCGGTGTAGCTCTCAAGCAGTCAAACGTCCTTCTCGAAATCAATATCGATGGCAAGGACGAGCTCACACTTCCAAAGGCGATCGTTCGCGATCCACTCAAGCAGATTCTTGAGCACATCGACCTCGTGACAGTTCGTCGCGGAGAGCGCGTTGTCGTATCAGTTCCTGTTCACCCAACTGGTGAGCATGACCGTGACGGAATCCTCGAGCACGTTCACAACACAATTGAGGTTGAGGCAGAGGCAACAGCTATTCCTTCATCACTTGCACTCGATCTCACAGGTCTTGCTGCCGGTCAGTCACTCTATGCAGAGAACGTAGTTCTTCCTGCAGGCATCAAGTTGATCTCTGATCCAAGAACAATCGTCGTTCACCTCTCAGAGCGTTCAACTGCAGTTGAAGAAACTCCAGTTGCAGCAGCGCCTGCTGAAGGCGATGCAGCAGCGGCACCAGCAGCTGATGCAGAGAAGAAGGACGCTTAACCCTTACTCTTTCCTTCGTGAGCACTTCACCTTGGTTAATTGTTGGTCTGGGTAATCCAGGCGAGCAGTACGCCGCCACACGTCACAACGTTGGTCAGATGGTTATCGATGAGCTTGCAAAGCGTCACAACGTAAAGTTTGGCTCACACAAATCTCGAACAGAAATCGCTGCCTATAAGTTATGCGTTGGCGTCGATGCGCTTTCGGTGATTCTGGCGAAATCTCATAGCTACATGAACGAGAGCGGCGGACCCGTCAAAGCCCTTGCACAGTTTTACTCAATCGAGCCTGAAAAGATCATTGTTTTACATGATGAGTTAGATATTCCATTCGCAGCGATTCGTTCCAAGATCGCAGGTGGCGATAATGGGCACAACGGTTTGAAATCTCTTACCTCTTCACTTGGAACCGCTGAGTATTTCCGGGTTCGATTAGGCATCGGCCGCCCTATGGGTCAACAGGATCCAGGTGATTTTGTTCTTAAAGCTTTCAGTAAGGAAGAGAAAAAGGATTTAGGTGAGTTCTTAGATCGTGGAGCAGATGTCGTTGAGTCCCTTATGGAAAAGGGACTTGAGTTCACGCAACAGCGATTTAACTCTTAGTTTAACGAACCTTAAACCCCTTAGGGCATTTAGCACCTGCGATTTTCTTAACCTGTTTACCCTTAATGCAAGTTATCTGTGCCTTTGCTAACTTCTTATCTCCCACACCAACGCTGATTCGCTTAATGGAGTAAGTAAATCCTGCAATGTGAAAGTTCAGGTTTCCATCGGTTATCTTTACCGACTCGGTAATAACTTTTGTATCACCGTTTGCATCCGTGATGGATATCTGAGCCTTATTTGAGGATAAGTTATTTGACCAAAGGCACTCTGCAACATTTTGTGGGACAAGTAATGAGTAAAAACCCTGGGTAACCTTTCCAGATGCATCTAAGTGGCTCGATGCAACCTTGAAATCAAGTGATTGAAGCTCTGGATTCCAGGTAGGCGGCTTTAACTCAAAGGCTGTTGCGTTAGTCGATAGCACCCCAGAGATTTGATCCGCACTAGAACAGCCTGCAATCTGTGTACTAGCTACTTGGTTCTCTAATCTTTCAAAGCTCCAATAGTTCTGAGTCTTAGCTGCCTTTTGGGGCATCTTGTTATCGAGTAGCTCCCAGTGCTGAATAGTTTTAGGATTATTTGGACTAACTGCGGTCTTTCCAGTCTTAGTTGGCAACTTACTCGGAATATTGGCTAACTCTGGGTACAAAGTTAAGTAAATTGGCAGGTAAATCTCGTAAGGAATCTCAATGGAGACTTGATTAACACTCATCACTCCACCGGTAAATGTTGCTACCTTCCCACCGCTTTGAGTAGTGCTTACCGCAAGTGCTGGGGTTAATACTCGACCACCGAACCAGCCTGAAACCACGGGCGCTAAATAGTTAAATCTGACCTTGAACTTAAAACGTAGATCCTTGTTTAAGGTATCCGTTGGTTTTGCTGGCTCAACCTTTAAGCCAAAGTATCTCCAGTTTGCCTTGGATGTCGGAGATGCCATGGTTCCCTGTGAAGAGACTGTAACTGCATACTCACTGTTATCAGGTAGAGATGAACTCCAGGAGCTAGTGCTATAAGAGTTAGGAATTCCAAGTACGGGGTTATCGACTTGATAGCTTGCATATCGTGCCCAGGTTCGAGGTGACCCATATGAGAATAGTTCGCTCTTTGGCAGTGGGGCGTAGCTCTTAAAGGTTAAGGGACTCCACTTCTTAGAGTCCGTAGAGACCTCAATAGACTCAATGCAGTCTAATTCGGATTCAGAACGGCATTTACCTAGAACTGAGCTAACTCCTTTATCGACGTTGTCTGAGTTGATATAAGAGTATGCATTGGGACCAATACTCGCTTTGAACGCGTAGGAAACATCATCTGTAAAAGAAATCTCAATAGCGCTAGCAGGCACAGAGAGTGTTGTGAGCAGTAGTACAAAGGAGAGCAGAGCTCTTTTCATAGCCAAAGGGTATGGCACTGCTTAGAGGTTGTGAAGGTGAATCAACCTGTATTTCGAAGTCCTGCCGCTACTCCATTTATTGTTAGGAGTAGAGCTCGAATTAATGTCTGGTCAGCGCCTTCACCCTCTTTGCGCACTCGGTTTA
>CAIMCU010000118.1 GCA_903839585.1 uncultured Actinomycetes bacterium
AGGCCTAGGAGATACGTAAATGCCAAAACCAACTAAAGGTCCTCGTCTGGGTTCAGGCCCATCACACGAGCGTCTAATCCTTCGCACACTTGCAGAGCAGTTGTTCGAACACGGAAAGATCACAACAACCGAGGCAAAGGCTAAGCGCCTGCGTCCATTGGCTGAAAAGTTGATCACATTTGCAAAGAAGGGTGACCTTCCAGCACGTCGTCAGGTAATGGCACGTATTGCAAATAAGACCGTTGTTCACAATCTCTTCACTGAAATCGGTCCACGTTTTGCTACACGCAACGGTGGATACACGCGCATTACAAAGATCGGTCCACGCAAGGGCGATAACGCTCCAATGGCCGTCATTGAAATGCTTACTGAGAAAGACAACTAAGCCCTTACTAGGCTTTAAATTAGTTAACGAACGTAAATGACGGAGCCCACTCTCTACCCTGAGAGTGGGTTTCTTCGTTTGCGGATAGATCTTGCCTACGATGGAAGTAATTTTTCAGGATGGGCGATTCAGCCAGATCGCCGCACAGTTCAGGCTCAGGTTGAGGAAGCGATCGAAAAGATTGCGCGAGTGCGCATTGAATCAATAGTTGCAGGTCGAACAGATGCAGGTGTTCACGCAACGGGTCAGGTTATTCACGTCGATATCCCAGATTCGATAGCCATTGAGGATTTAGCTTACAAACTCAACCGAATCCTCGATGAGGATATTCGTATCAATCGGATTGAGGTTGCACCTCCTGCTTTTCACGCGAGATTTTCAGCGCTTCGCCGCTACTACCAGTACCGAATTCTTGATGAGAATAAGGTCATCCAACCTTTAGCAAGGCTCAATACCGCTGGTTGGTACCGTCCTCTAGACCTTAACCTGATGAATCAGGCCAGCAAGCTGCTCCTTGGGACAAATGACTTTGCAGCATTTTGTAAGTACCGCGAAGGTGCGACCACGGTTCGAACCCTTGAAAAGTATGAGTGGGTTCGCGACTCTGAAGGATATTTAGTAGCCGATGTAGTTGCAGACGCTTTCTGCTACTCGATGGTGCGCAACCTTGTGGGAGCAGTTGTCTGCGTAGCAGATGGTCGCTTTGAACCTTCGTGGATTAAGACCCTCCTGGAAAACAAGGAGCGGGTCAGCGACTCATTAGTCTTTCCAGCTCGTGGATTAACCCTTTATAAAGTTGATTATCCAGATGCAGCCGAGCTATTAGTGCGCGCTAAGAAAACCGTTGCACGTCGTGAAGAGGAAAACAATTAGTGGGGCATATCGACATAAGTGGAGTTGAGTACTCGCTCTCCGATGGCCGCGTCCTTCTTAGCGACGTTAACTTTCGCGTTGGAGATGGGGCAAAGGTTGCACTCATTGGTCCAAATGGATCAGGCAAGACCACTCTCATCCGAATGATTTGTGGTGATATCGAGCCTCATGAGGGAAGCGTTGCAATTACAGGTGGACTCGGAATCATGCGTCAGTTCATCGGCTCTATTCGTGACGAGTCAACTGTTCGAGATCTTCTTATCTCTATTGCACCTTTGCGCATACGCGAAGCTACAGCACGCATCGCAAAGTATGAAGAGGCGATGAACGCATCTGGAAGCGAAAAGGATCAGATGGCGTTCGCACAAGCAATCATTGAATGGGGAGATGCAGGGGGATATGAGTTTGAGGTTATGTGGGATGTTTGTTGCACCGAGATGCTTGGTAAAGCATTTGAAGATGTAGCAACGCGAAAAGTTAACACTCTCTCTGGTGGTGAACAAAAGAAGTTGGTTCTGCGAGCACTAATTGAAGGACCAGAAGAGGTGCTGGTTCTGGATGAGCCAGATAATTACTTAGATGTTCCATCAAAGCGCTGGCTGGAAAAGGTCATCGGGGAAACTAAGAAGACGGTTCTCTTCGTCAGCCACGATCGTGAACTCTTAGAGAACACCGCAACCCGCATCGTGACCCTTGAACAGGGAGTTAATGGAAATACAACCTGGTCTCATGGAGGAAAGTTCTCTACCTGGCACGAAGCCCGCAAAGCGCGCAATGAAAGATTTGCAGAGCTCTTGCTTCGCTGGGAGCAGGAGCACCAACGGCTTAAGGATTTGGTTCGAACCTTGCAAGTACAAGCCGCTAGCTCTC
>CAIMCU010000119.1 GCA_903839585.1 uncultured Actinomycetes bacterium
ATGCGTAGAGCGCTTGAACAAATCCAGCTTTCATATCGAATACACCCGGACCGCGAACAACATCGCCACTAACCTCCCAGAGAGGTGTGTATGAACCGTGCGACCAAACGGTATCTAAGTGGGCAAGGATGAGAACTTGCGGCTCTTGCGATCCCCACCAAAAAACAGGACGACCTTCGACCTCCTTAATCTGTGCAGGTGAACCAAGCACCCGCGTTGCAATATCGCTAGCGAGGGTTACAACGTTTCTGCACGCCTCAAGATCACTGCTTGGCGACTCACATCGCACGAGTGCTTCTATGGCTGCCAACATGGGTGCAATTCTGCCGTATTCAGAGCTCATCGCGCTTGTCATATCGCTGCCACGCCAGTTATACGCGCAATTCGAAAGCTTTGAACTTCACCAGTGGCGTGATCTCTAGCCAGTAGTGAGCCAGCTGAGAGTTTGAGAGGGTCGATTATTCGGTGCGATACCAATCCATTGTTATCTGCATATCCAATAGATAGCGATGTTGCCGGTTGATTCTCGAGGTAGTCACTGAGGATTTCTAATGTCTCATTTGCTGTTGTGCGCGGTAGCGAACTCAAAGCGTTAGCGGCGATGTTCCTTAAAGTACTTTGCTTATGAGTAGATTTTTCTCCAGTACGAAGCGCACGCAACGCTCCTTGAAGTGCAATCTCATCAGGCTTATCTATCTCACCGATGATTCGCGGCGGCTTTGCCTTAGATTGTGCACGAGCAATTCGTGGCCCGCTCAGCAGTGCTCCCTGCGAATCTTCCCCAGCTGGAAGGTAACCAAAACTTCTCAATATCTGCATCGCTTCAGCTGACTCTACGGGGGTAATTAAAACCTCAGGTGCAATCTGGCGAAGTGAGAGTAAATCCAATCGCTTGTCGTTGAGTATCTGTGCAATCAGTGCAGGATCCTCACAACGTATAAAAGCAGATGTATTTCCAACCCTTAACTTTCCATGCTTCTTTGAAACATCTGCGATGAGGTATTCAAGTGGTTGTGGAACGGGGGTTTTGGAGGTCTTAACTAGAAAACTTCGAATCTCCTCACCAGTCTTACCGTGATCTAATCCGCGTCTAATCGTGGATTCAGTGAATCGATACACAGTTGCTCCACCACGGCTCTCAACATCGGCGATGATGGCTAGAACCTGAGCGACCTCATGTTCTAGAGGGCCTGGCGCAATTGCAGTGTGATCGCTTTGAATAAGAATATGGTCAACCGTCTTTGGCATATCTTCGTTAATGACATCTAAATCATCGCCACTTATCAGAAGCTGCCCATAAATAGAGAGAGCTCCCTGACCGGTTACTCCTAACCATTCTGCTTCACGAAGTGTCCAAAGAATGTAATCAGATTGAAGGCCACCGCTTCGTTTGGAAGGTTTATGCCACTTTGCAGACTCAATCAGCGAATCAGCTGCAGGTGCTTGTGAATGAAGAGATGAGAGAAGTTCAAGGGTCAGCGCGCGAACTGGGGCAATCGCTACACGGTCTAACTCAGGGCCAAGAGGTGCAACGTTCTTACCTCCATCCTTGCCGATTAATCCACTAGCGCGTGAGGTTATAAGCCACGGAGCAACAACTCTCTGCCATTTATCTGCAGGAGATAGCGTCAACCAAATATCAAAGTTTGTGGTTGGAAGAATTCGATCATCTGGATCTATGGTCAGTAAACCTGCAAGGTATGCAATCTCTGCCACAAATGCAGCACAAGCCTCATCAACACCTAAGTGAGTAGAGATACTCTTCAAATCACGAACACTTAAACCTCCAGAGCGCAGAGCATCTGCTGGTTCTTGCGCCCAATAGTTCAACACCTCTTCCACCCAGCGCAGCGTTGTTGAAATGTTTGCAATTGCTGCTAGTTGTACATTCTTGGCATCACGCTTTTCTGTTGAAATCGATGGTGCGGTAACTGCAAGCTCTTTGTGGAGCTTTCCTCCTCGTAGATAGATTGCAACCTCACGTGGAAGTAGAACCGTCTTTTCATTGAAGGGAATTAAGAAGTTGTTTTCAAGCAGCCAAGCCACACCTGCGTTTGGCTTCTTGATATCGGCCACACTGCCACGCGGTGGCCCCCAGATCATTGCGTCGAGAACCTTCTTTGCTGCAGTCGGAGCCTCATCCAATCTCTTGAGTGAGATCTTGGCCATGGATTGTGGACCAAGACCTGCAATCTCACTCCCTAAAACTTCTCGCAAAGTTGTTGGCATGTAAAAACCATCCTTACCTTGAAAGAGTAGTCCGCGCTCTAAAAGGTTAGGTATCACAAAAATGGCTGACTTCTCGGTTAAAGCTGTTATCTGCTTTTCGGTAAACGGCTCTGACAAAACCGCTGCTGCTTCAAGAACCTGTAACTGCCAAGCGTTTAGTGAGTCCACCGCTCTTGCCAAACTTGGCGCCGAAGTTGCTCGAACCGCAAGTGAGGCAATATCTGGTGGAACTGGTGTAACTAAATCTGGACGGTATGAAAACAGGGCGATAAGCGCAGCATCATCTAAGCCACGTAGGTAATCTGCA
>CAIMCU010000120.1 GCA_903839585.1 uncultured Actinomycetes bacterium
CTTAAGGATATTTTGCCAGGTGCACTCGATGAGATTGAAGCAATCTCTAAGGGCACAGGTATCGAAGGCGTTAAGACAGGATTTAGAGATTTAGATTTACTTACACACGGTTTACACCCAGGCAACATGATTATTCTCGCTGCACGTCCTGCAGTTGGTAAGTCAACGCTTGGTCTAGATATTGCGCGACATGCAGCTATTAAAGAGGGAAAGACCTCCGTCATCTTCTCCCTCGAAATGTCGCGCTCTGAAATTACGATGCGTATGTTGTCAGCTGAGGCGCGTGTTGGCTTGAACAATATTCGCTCAGGGCAGTTAAGTGATGATGAGTGGACAAAGCTTGCACGGTGCATGGGTGAGATCTCCGATGCACCACTCTTTATCGATGACTCACCAAACCTTTCTATGATGGAGATCCGTGCAAAGGCGCGCCGCCTAAAGCAGCGCCACGATCTCAAACTTATTGTGATCGACTACCTCCAACTGATGTCCTCTGGAAAGCGTGTAGAGAACCGTCAGCAAGAGGTCTCTGAGTTCTCCCGCCACCTTAAGTTGATGGCCAAAGAGTTAGATGTTCCAGTTATCGCGATCTCTCAGCTCAACCGCTCACCAGAACAGCGCTCAGATAAGAAGCCGATGCTCTCCGATCTTCGTGAGTCTGGCTCTATCGAACAGGATGCTGACGTTGTAATTCTTCTCCACCGCGAGGATATGTACGACTCTCAAAACCGCTCCGGTGAGGCTGACTTAATAGTTGCCAAGCACCGTAACGGACCAACCCGAACAATTACAGTCTCTGCACAGCTTCACTTTGCTCGCTTTACAGATATGGCGCAGGGTATTAGCGCACCACGTGACTTTAGCCAACCAGCCGAAGCTGGCGATGGAGGCTGGAACGAGTAGTTACTTACCTATTGCAGCTAACTTTGTTTTATCGGCGATGTAGATACCAATGAGCACAGCGATCGCACCGACCAACTGAATCGGTAGCCAACTCTGCGATAACCATATCCATGCAAATACACCACCAAATACTGGCTCCAACATTCCGATAACACTTGCCTTAGATGCATCGAGCAGGTGTAAACCGTTGAGAACTAATAGGTACGGAATCATCGTTCCTGGAATTATTACCCAAGCAAGCAAAGCCCAACCAGGGAGTTGATAAGCATCTAATGCACCTTGCAGATTGATGCTTTCGGTAAAGATTGAAAAGGGAAAGTTCCATACGGGCAGAACTGTTAGCCAAAAGAGTGCAGCCCCACCCATTCCCCACACAGTGATCGCTTCAGGGGATCTCTTTGCCCCTTGTCGCTCTCCCATCAGAAAGTAGAAGGCGAGTGTTATGGAACTTCCAACCGCACCCATGATTCCAATGAGGTCAAAGGTAAGGCCCTCCCAAACCCTTGCAACGAGGGCTAATCCAATAAGGGATGCTGCAATTCCAACCCACATATTTCTAGCAACATCTCTCTTATAGACAAACTTAATCCATAAAACAATCCAGATCGGCGCTGTGAACTCGATGATTAAAACCAGACCGAGTGGGATGTTTCTTCCAATGCTAATGAGATAACCGAGTTGGACCATTGCAAATCCAAAGACACCGTAGAGAAGAAGCGTTGGTATCTCGCCCTTTGTAGCTGAGAGTGATTTGCGAGACTTCATAAAGATAACGATAAAGAGAAGTACAAAAGAGCCGATTGCTCGGACCTGAGCCAGCCTAAAGGCGGTTAAATGGTCAAGCACCAAGGTAATGATGACGCCGTTAAATGAGAATAACAGCGCACCTAATACAAGGTAGAACTCACCTCGGTGTTTTGTGAACATCCGAGAAGGCTACTAGAAAGCAGACTCAGGCAGCTCCATAATCGAATCACCAGTTGCTTCAACAATCTTGCGATCGGCGGTCAAGTGAGGCAGATAGTTCTCAGTAAAGAACTTTGCTGAGGCGATTTTGCCTGTATAGAAGTCGGCATCCTTTGGTGATGCGCCCTTAATCTTCTCTGCAGCGATATCTGCTTGACGTATAAGTAGCCACGCAGTGATGACATCACCTACAGCCATGAGTACACGTGAAGAGTTAAGTCCAACCTTGTAGATCTCCTTTGACTCTTCCTGTGAAGCCATCGCATGACCAACCAGAACACCAATCATTGCGTTGAGATCGCCAAGGGCTTTAAGCAGTAGAGCCTTTGCTTCTGCGTTTGCTCCAC
>CAIMCU010000121.1 GCA_903839585.1 uncultured Actinomycetes bacterium
CTTCCACTTTTCCCGTGGCCTAAGATTGGTATTCTCTTTTTGCATACCCCTCCCCCTAAATCAGCCTCGTAATATTCGAGTTCAATCTCTCTTGCTGCTTTACACAACTGTGTTGAGCTGACAATTTTTTTCGCCCATCGGTCAAATGTTTTGGTTTTCATGACAATTTTCTTCATAACCAAAATATTAAACTATTGCACTGAGTGCTATAACATTATAGTCGGCAATGATTTAAGGTTGTTTATCAGTTGTTTTTATACAAAAATAATCAGCTAGACCAACAGTAAAAGAAAAGAGGACAGCAGTTGAGTAAAAAATCAAAAAATATGAAAGAAGAATGGGTTGATCCAGATGACGCACCAGAAGCAGATGAAGAGTGGTTCAAAAATGCCCACGTCTATATTGGTGACACCCTCATCAAAAGAGGTGTTGGTCGCCCACCAATTAAAAATGCAAAGGAAATGCTTAGCCTTAGATTAGATTCTGATGTGTTAGAAAAATTACGTGCAAGTGGTAAGGGATGGCAAACCCGCTTAAGCAAACATATAAAAGAGGCAGTTCTAAAGGGCTCTCTGTAAATCGATTTAGGTCTCGGGGGCTTCAGAAGTTCCTTCTGCCTGAGGGGTCAAAATCGTAGGATAAGAAACCGCCCAAGTGCCTGGGTAGTCACGGCTGTAGTGCAGCCCCCTACTTTCTCTACGCATTAAAGCTGAACGTACGATCAACTCTGCACACTCTAGTAAGTTACGTAGCTCAATCAGATCTCGCGTGACTTTAAAGTTAGCGTAATACTCTTGCACCTCATACCTTAATAGCTTGATGCGATGCAATGCCCGCTCTAATCGGCGGTTGGTTCTCACAATACCGACATAGTTCCACATCAAAGAACGTAACTCATCCCAGTTATGGGCAATCACCACTTGTTCATCAGCATCCTCTACCTGACTCTCATCCCATAGGGGAAGTTTTGGCAGGATTGGTGTTTTAAGCTCTGCTATATCAGCAGCGGCAGCTTTACCAATCACGATGCACTCTAACAAGGAATTGCTGGCCAAACGATTGGCGCCATGCAAACCGGTGTAGGTTGCCTCGCCCACTGCATAGAGGCCCGCTAAATCTGTACGGCCTTTGAGATCGGTGACCACACCACCACAAGCGTAATGCGCTGCTGGCACAACTGGTATAGGCTCTTTAGTAATATCTAGACCCAAACTCATGCAACGCGCATAGATCATTGGAAAGTGTTCTTTAATAAACGCTTCCCCTAGATGAGTAGCGTCTAGGTGCACATAGTCGAGGCCATGCTTTTTCATCTCAAAGTCAATGGCTCTAGCAACAATATCGCGCGGAGCTAATTCATTACGCTCATCATGCTCTGGCATAAAACGAGTGCCATCAGGCAGCTTGAGTAAACCGCCCTCACCGCGCATTGCCTCAGTAATAAGGAAGGTGCGATCGCTGGGGTGATACAGGCATGTCGGATGAAACTGAATAAATTCCATATTGCCAATGCGACAACCCGCTCGCCAAGCCATGGCAATACCGTCACCAGTAGCAGTGTCAGGATTACTGGTGTAGCGATACACCTTACCAACACCACCAGTAGCTAGAACTACAGACTTCGCCTCAATGGTTTCAACGCGATTATTTTTAATATCCAGTGCATACACACCATAGCAACGATTTGGCTTAGTGCGCGCAGTCTTAACATCTAAATGACGATTGGTAATGAGATCTAGAGCAATCCAATGCTCTAGTAGTTGAATATTTTTATGCGCGCGCGCTTTATCGAGCAGCACTTCATGGATAGCCTTACCAGTTGAATCAGCCGCATGCGCAATGCGACGTTGGCTATGACCACCCTCACGGGTTAAGTGCAAACCCATCGGACCAGATTCATCGGGAGTAAATGGCACGCCTTGATCGACCAGCCATTGGATTGCATCAGAGCTTTCTTCCGCAATATACCGAGCCGTTGACTCGACTACGAGTCCAGCCCCCGCATTTAAGGTGTCCTCTACGTGAGCGTCAATACTGTCATGCTCTTTATCAACGACCCCAACAATGCCGCCTTGCGCCCACGCTGTGGCACCCTCACCGAGAGCACGCTTGGCCATAATAATGACCGGCTGAGTCTCAGCCATGTGCAAAGCCACCGTTAAGCCAGCTAAGCCTGCTCCAATAATGAGAACTGGTAACTCAGATTTTGCGTCAGAGGTTGATGATGAAGGTTTTGAACTAGCCATGCTTCATTCTAAAGGGCAATGTGATTTTGGTCTTGAAGGTGGCTTCTGATCGTAAAAGGCTCCACTGGGGAGCCTTTTACATTTGCTATTAAAAATTAAGTTACTTATGCCGTACTGACAACCTTCTGTCTAGCTGGATCGTTTGTACCGTAGCCTACTACTGCAGCGGCTTTCCCGCCTTTAGCTAGCTTGACGGCGCAATACTTGAACTCCGGAATCTTGCCAAATGGATCTAAGGCAGCATTGGTAATCAAGTTTGCCGCAGCTTCATAGTAAGCAAACGGAATAAAGATTACGCCACGCGGAGTGCCATCATCTCTACGCACATGAATCCCCACCTCGCCACGTCTTGATTGAACGGTAATCACATCGCCAGCAGAAACGCCTAGCTGGGTCATATCCTCACCATTCATAGAGACGGTAGCCAATGGCTCAATCGCATCGAGCACAGTGGCACGGCGCGTCATACTGCCAGTATGCCAATGCTCTAGCTGACGGCCTGTAATCAATACAAATGGGTAATCTGCATCTGGACGCTCATTAGCCGGAATGATGTCAGCAGGTACGAGCTTGACTTTGCCATCAGCCGTTGCAAAATGATCATCAAATACGATTGGGCGACCAGGATCTTCAGCAGATAAACAAGGATAGGTCACGCTAGATTCTTTTTCGAGACGCTCCCAAGTAATACCATTGATCGCTGCATGCATGGCTTGACGCATTTCATCATAGACCTCTGCAACCCCATCATCAGGACCTTGATAGTTCCAGTTCAAGCCCATCCGTTTAGCGATCTGCTGAATGATCCAAAGATCAGGCTTTGCATCGCCAGGAGGATTGATCGCCTTCTTGCCCATCTGCACCATACGGTCAGTGTTACTGGCGGTGCCAACTTTCTCAGGCCAAGCGCTTGCTGGTAAAACGACGTCCGCTAGAAGCGCAGTTTCTGTCATAAAGATGTCTTGCACAACAAGATGCTCTAAAGAAGCCAGTGCATGTCGCGCATGATTCAAATCAGGATCGCTCATTGCAGGATTCTCACCCTCGACATACATGCCACGAATCTTATCGGGATCGCTATCGGGTGCCGTGATCTTATGCATGATCTCAACTACTGTGTAGCCAGGTTTCTTATCTAATGGGGTATCCCAGAATTTTTCAAACCATGCATGTGCTGCAGGATTATCAACCCGTTGATAGTTCGGGAACATCATCGGAATCAATCCTGCATCACTGGCGCCCTGTACATTGTTCTGGCCACGTAATGGATGCAAGCCAGAACCAGGCTTACCAATTTGACCGGTAATGCTCACTAAGGCAATTAAGCAACGTGCATTATCAGTACCGTGTACGTGCTGGCTAACGCCCATGCCCCACAAGACCATCGCCGACTTAGTGGTAGCAAATTCACGAGCAACTTCACGCAAAGTTTCCGCTGGAATACCGCAGACAGGAGCCATTGCCTCAGGACTATAGCCTTTGATATTTTCTTTTAGGGCTTCAAAGTTATTGGCGCGATTTTCAATGAAGTCTTGATCAACTAAGCCCTCTTCAATAATCGTATAGATCATGGCATTGAGCATTGCCACATCAGTATCAGGCTTGAACTGCATGGTGCGCCAAGCATGTTTACTAATCTCAGTGCTACGAGGATCGCACAGCACAATTTTTGCGCCGCGTTTAGCGGCATTTTTAAACCAAGTTGCCGCTACTGGATGATTGGCAGTTGGATTTGAGCCAATCAAGAAAATCATGCTGGAGTGCTCAACATCATTGACTTGATTACTTACTGCGCCAGAGCCAACGCCTTCAAGTAATGCCGCAACAGAAGATGCATGGCAAAGACGCGTGCAGTGATCTACGTTGTTGCTACCAAAACCAGTGCGAACTAATTTCTGGAATAAATAGGCCTCCTCGTTACTGCCCTTGGCTGAACCAAAGCCAGCCAATACTTTTAAACCATGCTTGTCTTTGAGTTTTTTAAGTCCACCACCAGCAACTTCCAAAGCCTCTTCCCAAGTCGCTTCACGGAAGACGCTTGACCAGTCTTGTGGATTCTGAATAGCATTCTCATCTTTGGGAACGCCAGCTTTACGGATCAAAGGTTTTGTTAAGCGCTGTGGGTTATGAATGTAATCCATCCCAAAGCGGCCCTTAACGCAAAGACGGTTGTGATTAGCGGGTCCATCACGGCCCTCTACGCTAACAATCTTTTCATCTTTTACGTTATAGGTAATTTGACACCCCACACCGCAGAACGGGCAAACTGAATCCACCTTACGGTCGACGGTTTGTGAACCGATCAAACCTTTTGGCATCAAAGCGCCAGTTGGGCAAGCTTGCACGCACTCACCGCATGCAACGCAGGTGCTATCACCCATTGGATCATTGAGATCAAATACGATCTCACTATGGCCGCCACGCATGGCGTAGCCGATCACATCATTAACCTGCTCTTCACGACAAGCACGCACACAACGATTACATTGAATACAGGCATCTAAGTTCACCGCCATCGCTGGATGGGAGATATCGCTAGCAACTTTCTCGCGGCGCAATGCTTTGAGCTCTGGTCGAACAGTCACGTCCATACGGGCAGCCCAAGTGCTTAGCTCACCATGTTGATTCTGTTGCTCTTCTTCCTTACTATCGCCTACCCACTTGAAGCCCTCATCCGGCATATCGGAGAGCAACATCTCTAACACTAGCTTTTGACTCTTAACAGCGCGTTCGCTATTGGCTTTGACTTCCATGCCAGGTGTAGCGCTACGACAGCAGCTAGGTGCCAAGGTACGCTCGCCATTGATTTCAACGACGCAAGCACGGCAATTACCATCGGGACGATAGCCGTCTTTAAAGCACAGATGCGGAATATCCACACCATGGCGTTTGGCAGCCTTGAGAATAGTTTCACCCTCATAGGAAACGATGGTTTTGCCGTCAAGC
>CAIMCU010000122.1 GCA_903839585.1 uncultured Actinomycetes bacterium
AATCCAAGGATCATCATCGCCGTTGCGATTCTTGCAGCCTTTTCTGTTCTCTTGTAATCAAGAGTTTTTGTTAAAAGATTTCCAGTTGATTTACCTGTTATCTCTGGTGACTTAACCGCCCATGCTGTTTCAAAGGCATGAGCCAGGAATGAAAGGGCGAAGATTCCCATTGCGCTATAAACAAAGTAGTTAGAGATGTAAGCCCACGTGGTCTGCATCTACATCTCTCCCTTAATCTCTTTGATAAAAACCGCAACTTCCTCGTTCAAGCCCGGTGCTCCGTTCTTGGCTAATCCTGCAACCTCGACCTTGTTCCCAGCAACTCGAATCCAGATTCGACGACGCCTTCCAAAGAGTGATGCAAGCAAGCCCAATACCGCAACGATAGCCCCGAAAAGTGCAAACTCTTTTCCAGGATCCTGCACTACTTGGAGATTTACCCAAGGAATCACACCTTCAAATGTGATGGAGCCCTCATCAAAATCAAACCTCTCTCCCGGTTTCAGAGAGCTCAGTCCAATCTTTTTCATCTTTGATGTATCAATGCGATAAATCGATTGCGGTACCCCAGTGTCTAAACCTAGATCGCCTTGCCAAATTGAAAAGAGAAGTTTTGGATCGAGTAACTCAGGGTATGAAGAGATTGCGCCTTGGTTTGTACTTCTCTCATACGTTGGAACAAAGGATGAGACAAATCCGATTTGAGGATCTGCATCAGGGACCTTAATTGAGCCGATTGATCTCAAGTTTCCATCCTGAGGAAGGAACGGAACAGGTCCTTGAAAAGCAACAAAGCCTTTTGAGTCTCGCACAGTGACAATCGGAGAGTAACCATTGGCTTGTAGGTAAACACGGGTTGAATCAAAGGTCAGAGGGTTATTTACTTTAATCGTTTTTTCAGAGGTCCCACGTGAATCGGTCACAGTGACATAGGCGGTGTAATCCTGAGGCGCATTGGTAAAGGGGTCGTACTTAGCGACAAACTTATCAACGGTAATTGAAAAGGTTGGAAGCGAGGACTCATCGACTAACTTTCCATAAGAGATTGAGTCGTAGGTTGTAGGAACGTTTATGAATCGCTCTCCCTGGTTAATAATCGCTTCACCTCGCATACCGAAGAGCGCGCCAAAGCTCACACCAATTAATACAAGGATGAGGGCGAGGTGAAAGAAAAGATTTCCAGTCTCCCGCAGGTAGCCTTTTTCCGCAGAGATTGAATCATTATCTATGCGCACTCTAAATCGATGCTTCTTAAACCATAACCTTGCTCGCTCTAATGAATCCTTATCTCCTACAAAGGATTCAAACTCTTCAAGTCTGGATAAGTTCTTGGGAGTTGCAGGGGGTAGCGCGCGCATCGCTTGGAAGTGCTCGATTGTGCGTGGAAGAACGCAGCCAATCAGTGAGATGAAAAGAAGAATATAGATCGCGCTAAACCAGGATGATCCATAAACATCAAAGCCAGAGAATCGATCAACCCAGCGCGCTAAATCAGGGTTGGCGTTGTAGTAGTCACGCACAGCAATGGGGTTTTGCCCTCGCTGTGGGATGAGAGATCCTGGAACTGCTGCAACTCCGAGCATCATCAAAAGAATGAGCGCGGTACGCATACTTGTTAACTGGTGCCACAAGTAACGTAATGTGGCGCGAAAACCGAGCTCAGGAAGATTTGTTTGTTCGCTCATTAAATTACCGGAACAAAGTCAGAGATAATCGATCGAAGCGAGATCATTAGGTCGCTCCAAAATCCAAAGAGCTGAAGTAAACCGATAAGGATAAGCAAGCTTCCGCCGATTCTTGTGATTACCAAACCTCTACGCACCATAAATCGTCGAAGCGGTTCAGACTTATCTAAGAACAACCCCGATGCAATAAATGGAAGTCCAAGGCCTAAGCAGTATCCAAGTGAGAGTATCGCTCCTCGAACTGCGCTTGACTCTTGAAATGAGAGAGTCTGTACCGTTGCAAGTGCTGGTCCAATGCATGGTGTCCAACCGATTCCGAATAAGAATCCAAGTAGCGGTGCACCAACGAGTCCACCGGTCGTTGAAATTCTCGGTTTAAACCCTGGCATGAATGGAAACGCACCAAAGAATACAACTCCAAGAAATACGGTAAAGAGCCCAAGAATCTTTGTTATGACATCTTCGTAGCCCAAGATATTGGAGCCAATCTCTCCAAAGAGAGCGCCGAAGGAGACAAAGAGAGCGGTAAAACCTAAGACGAAGAGAAGTGATCCGAGAAAGACTCTGCC
>CAIMCU010000123.1 GCA_903839585.1 uncultured Actinomycetes bacterium
GAAGTAGGTGATGCCCTCCACTTGCCGCAACCTCGGCAGCAAAACGTGCACGAGCCTGCCCCGCTACATCTGCAAAATCGGGCAGTGCCTCATCTACCTCAACCTCTAAATCAAGACACTCTTCAACACCTAACACCCCTGTTCGTAGAAATATAAAGAGCTGATGAACATCTCTAAAGGAGAGAATCTCCATTCCCTCCATAAGCCTTGCCTCTGCAAGGTTTGCGTGCGGAACTATCGCCCGCGTGCATCCCGCCTTCTGTGCGGCGATCAAGGAGGGAAGCACTCCCCTAACGGATCGAATACCACCATCGAGTGCAAGCTCACCCAAAATAGCTGTTGCATCAACGCTCTCCTGTGGCGCCGCCCCCTGCGCAATAACAATCGCTACAGCTATTGAGAGATCAAAGCTCGATCCACTTTTCGGCAACCATGCTGGTGAGAGCGAAACCGTTACCTTCTTATTTGGCCAGACCTCACCTGAGTTAACCATCGCAGCTCGAACACGATCACGGGATTCACTTAGCGCTGCATCGGGAAGTCCAAGTAGCACATACATCGGAAGACCATCTGCGATATCAACCTCAACGGTTACTAAGTTTCCCGATAAACCGAGAAGAGCAACGCTATTTGTTCGACCCAAGCTCATAACAAGCTGCCCCGGTACTCGATACTGTGTTTGCCATCCTGTTGTATGAGAACAGCGGCCGCATCGATACTCCACTCGCACCCAAGTGCGCCATGGGTTGCAAGCCATGCAAGTGCAAGTCTTTGCATGCGATGCGCTTTGTCCTGGTTGATCGCTTCAAATGGATGTCCGAAGGCAAGTGATGACCTGGTCTTTACCTCAATGAAGTGAAAACAGCCATCTTGATCCATCGAGACGATATCAATCTCGCCCTCACGAATTCGCCAATTACGATCGAGGACTTCATCCCCGCGCGCTTGGACATAGCCAACAATTACCTGCTCGCCAAATGCACCTGTTCTTATCTTTGCTCTACCCATGCGGCGCAGAGTAGATATCTGCACCCTCATTCAAAGCTTGTAGCTATTTAGATGTGGGTAAGTTTTAACCTAGTGCAGCAATATTTGCGAAGGAGCGTCGGTGCTGTGAGCAGGCACCATTCTTTATCAACGCCTCGCTATGAACCTTGGTGATGTATCCCTTGTGTGCGGCAAAGCCATAGGCAGGAAACTGCTTATCTAAATCTCTCATAATTCGATCACGGGTTACCTTGGCGATAATCGAGGCTGCACTGATACAGGTCACAACCTGATCGCCCTTCCACACCGCAAGATTTGGAACCGCCAAACCTTCGATGGCATAGCCATCGGTTAAAACGTATGCAGGTGAAATGGAAAGCCCCTGCACAGCCCTGCGCATTCCATCCAGGTTCGCTGCGTGGACACCACGTGCATCTACCTCTACCGCAGGAATAACCACAACACTGACCGCTTCAGCAAGCTGGCTAATTAACTCAAAGAGCTCTTCACGTTTTGTCTCTGAAACCTCTTTAGAGTCACGAACTTCGGTGAGCGCTTTTGCAAAGGGATCTTTGAGAATGACGCTTGCTACGACGAGTGGTCCTGCACATGCACCGCGACCAGCCTCATCCACACC
>CAIMCU010000124.1 GCA_903839585.1 uncultured Actinomycetes bacterium
ACAGTTTTTTTTATTCTTTTTTTATTCATTGAATTTTTGCGTATTTTTCCATGTAATTTTCTTTATAAATAGCCATATTATTTCCAACTTTCTTATAATTCAATTTCTCATAAAAAGGGACATTTTTATCAGAACAATCTAGTATAACCTTATAAGTATTTTCTTCTTCCATAGCTATTCTAGTTAAACATTCAACTAAGGTTTTTCCTAAATTTTTTCCTCTCATTGATGAGTCAACAACAATATCTTCGATGTGCCCTTCCCTGCTTACGCGAACTAGGTATCAATCCCACCAAACTCTTCGATACAGAGCTGGGTGGACGCATCGCGGGGTTGCCACGTGTTGGACTTGGTCCGCTATTAGAGTCTCAGATGGGTGTGCTCTTAGCAAAGGAGCACTCCTCCGTTGATTGGTCTACTCGACCTCTTCCACAGGATTGGCTCAACTACGCCGCCTTAGATGTTGAGCTTCTCGTTGAACTTCGAGACAGAATCTACGAACTCCTTAACTCTGCTGGAAAGTTGCAATGGGCTATCCAGGATTTTGCGGCGATACTCGTTGCGCCACCATCTGCTCCAAGGGTGGATCCTTGGAGACGCACATCTGGGATTCACAAAATTAAGAAGAGACAACAACTAGCTGTTGTACGGGCGTTATGGAATGTCAGAAATGAGTTAGCGCAAGAGGCTGATATCGCACCCTCACGGCTTCTCTCAGATAATGCAATCTCTGCCCTTGCTGTCGCCGACTCTGCAATTACAAATAGAAAACATCTGGAAAAAGTACTTAAGCCAATCGGTTTGCGAGCGCGATGGATTGAGAACGCCGCCACATGGATTAGCGCGATAACCGATGCAATCACGATGGATGAGGACTCCTGGCCACAGGTGCGTTCAAACACCGACGCGCTGCCTCCAATCAAACTGTGGCGAGATCGCTTCCCAGAACGTTACGCACCACTTACACACGCACGTGCCCAGTTGGATTTAAGAGCAACTGAGCTCAACATCCCCCTTGAAAACCTGATCTCCCCTGAGGCGGTAAGGCGTATCTGCTGGAACAAGCCCCTGGGAGAGGTCTCTACGGCGTTAGCGGCCCTCGGTGTGCGCCCATGGCAGATCGAGATCGCCGCACCGTTGCTTGAGGCGGCCCTTCTTGAGGTGGAGCCGCTGGAGATCGCCGAGCCGGCTACCGAGGGCTCGGCCGAGGAGAGCTCGGAAGAGTGATGAATTACGCAACATTAGAGTTGCGTAATTAAAGTATTAGTTCTAGATTTGCCCCATGCTCAGTACCTTTGTGATCGCACTCAGAGAAGGCCTGGAGGCCTCTCTCATCGTTGGAATCCTCGTTGCCTATCTGGTTAAGACCAATAGACGCCACCACCTTCCAGCGCTTTGGACCGGCGTCAGTGCCGCCTTAGCGATGAGCCTGGCTTTGGGTGCATTCCTTACCTTTACATCGGCTGAGCTATCAGATCGAGGCGAAGAGCTCTTTGCAGGTACTACCTCATTCATCGCCGTTGCTTTGGTGACATGGATGGTCTTCTGGATGAAGAGAACGGCTAGAGGGCTCAAGCAGGAGCTTCATGGAAAGGCTGAGGCGGCGGTTACTACGGGAGCCTTCTCCCTAGCTGCTCTTGCCTTCTTTGCTGTTGCTCGCGAGGGCCTTGAAACATCGCTCTTTCTCTACTCAAACTTTCAATCAGTAGGTGCCTTCTCTGCACCAACAGCTGGTCTGATTCTGGGTTTAACTCTTGCAGTCCTTCTTGGTATCGGTATTTACCGCAGCGCAATTAAGTTAAACCTAGGAAAGTTCTTTACCTACTCTGGCGTTGCTCTGATAGTGGTCGCAGCCGGAGTTCTATCTTACGGAATCCACGAACTCCAGGAGTTTGGAATCCTTCCGGGGGCAGAGGCCTTTGTCTGGGATACAACCTCATGGCTACCTAAAGAGTCCTTTATCGCCGCCTTCCTCGGTGGAACAGTGGGCTTTGATACAACGACCTCTTGGCTACAGCTTTTCGGTTGGCTCACATATATCGGCTTCACGCTGAGCACCTATCTAGCCCCTGCAAAGAGTGTAAAAACACCAGCCAGCGCATAGCGTTTTTTACTACTGACGGGTAACCTAAAAGCCTCACCGTAGGTCGTCAGTAGAAAGTTGGCTCTCATGTCCCGCACCGTCGTCTTGGTCGATGCTGTCCGCACCCCCTTTGGAAAAGCAGGAAGTCTCTACGCCGGCACTCGAGCCGATGACTTAATGGTGCGCGCGATGCGCGGCTTACTTGAGCGAAATCCAAAGCTCTCCCCTGCAGATATTGAGGATGTCGCTATCGCCGCTGCAACACAGACCGGTGATCAAGGAATGAACCTAGGGCGCAGCGCATCGCTTCTTGCCGGTTTACCAAACACCGTTCCCGGTTACTCAGTCGATCGATGGTGTGCCGGAGCGATGACTGCAACGACAACTCTTGCAGGTGCGATTGCAATGGGTTCTATCGATATCGCTTTAGCTGGTGGTGTAGAACATATGGGTAACCATCCTATTGGTGAGGGCCTCGATCCAAATCCACGTTTTCTTGCAGAGCGAATCGTTGAACAGGATGCGTTGGCGATGGGAGCAACAGCTGAGCGCCTACATGATCGCTTCCCGCACTTAACCAAAGAGCGTGCAGATCGTTACGCACTTAACTCTCAGATCAAAACTGCAAAGGCTTATGAAGAAGGAAAGATTCAACGCGACTTGATTCCAACCGCCGCTCGCTCTGCAGAGCTTGGTTGGGGTATTGCAACAGTTGATGAACCTCCACGTCCATCTACAACGATGGAGGGGCTTGCAACTTTGAAGACCCCTTTTCGTCCCGCAGGGCGCGTAACACCTGGTAACTCATCTGGTTTAAATGATGGAGCAACCGCAGCGCTGCTAGCAAGTGAAGATAAGGCTAAGCAGCTTGGGCTAAGTATTAAGGCAAAGATGGTTTCCTTTGCATTTGCTGGCGTTGAACCAGAGGTGATGGGTTATGGACCAGTTCCATCTACGAAGAAGGCGCTTGCAACAGCAGGATTAAAGATTGAAGACATCGGCGCCTTTGAGGTAAATGAAGCCTTTGCTGTGCAGGTTCTGGCTTTTCTCGATCACTTTGGAATCGCAGATGATGATGCACGCGTTAACCCTTACGGTGGAGCAATCGCAGTAGGACACCCACTTGCCTCATCAGGAATTCGATTGATGTTAAACCTTGCCCGCACATTTGAGGAAAAGCCTGAGGTGCGTTATGGCATCACAACTATGTGTATCGGTCTAGGTATGGGTGGCACCGTCATCTGGGAAAACCCACACTTTAAGGGAGGCAAGTAATGACTACAGCAATCTCACTTCCAGAGGGCGCACCTGAAGAGGTAGTCACTAACGCCGTTGTTCGCGATGTTGACCTTGCACCCTTTGGACATAAGGGCACACTCGCACTCATCACCATCGATAACGGTCTAGATCACACCCGTCCCAATACCCTTGGGCCAGCCTCCCTTGCCTCAATTGATGCCGCGATTACTGAGGCGATATCACGTAAACCAGTAGCGATTGCCATTACAGGTAAGCCATTTATCTTTGCAGCTGGTGCCGACCTTTCGGCGCTTTCATTTCTAACAGATAGAAAGCAAGCTTTAGCGATTGGAAAGTTAGGTCACGATGTTTTCCGCAGACTTGGAGAGATAGATACTCCAACCTTTGCATTTATCAACGGTTTAGCACTTGGTGGAGGATTGGAAATTGGTCTTCACTGCAAGTATCGAACCCTCTCTAGCACCGCATTTACCGCACTCCCCGAGGTCTTCTTAGGCTTGGTTCCAGGATGGGGCGGGGCGACACTTCTTCCTAAACTAATTGGGCCAGAGCGTGCTGTTCAAGTAATCATGCTCAATGCACTCAATAACAACACAATGATGAAGGCTAAGGACGCTCTTGCACTTGGCGTAGTTGACGCGGTTTATCAACCAGCTGATTTTCTAGAACGCTCAGTTGGTTACGCAGCAGATGTTCTCTCTGGCAAGGTAGCGGTTGAACGAAAAGATTACTCAACCGATCCTTCTTGGGATAGCGTACTTGCCACAGGTAAAGCAGCAGCGCTCAAGAAGTATGGTGGTGCAGAGATTGCATCTCCGATGCGCGCACTCGAGCTCATAGCCGCCTCTAAAACAGCTTCCCTTTCCTCCGGTTTTGATGCCGAGGATCAAGTCCTCGCTGACCTCACAATGTCAGATCCTTTGCGAGCATCTCTGTACGCATTTAATCTGATTCAAAAGAAGCGCAAAAAGGTTGAAGGGGCTCCCAAAGCCGCACTTGCCCGTAAGGTTTCTAGGGTCGGAGTTGTAGGCGCAGGGTTGATGGCTTCGCAGTTAGCCCTTCTCTTGCTGCGTAATCTGAAGTGTCCAGTAGTTATGACAGATATCGATCAAGCCCGTGCCGATAAAGGTGTTGCCTGGGTGCGTGCAGAGCTAGATAAGTTGGTTGAAAAGAAGCGCATGAGCGCAGAAGCAGCAAACCGACTTTCTCTTTTGATTAGTGGATCAGCAGATCAACAGGTTTTCGCCAACTGTGACTTCGTTATTGAGGCAATCTTTGAAGAGCTATCTCTTAAGCAGGAGCTCTTTAAGAAGTTAGAGAAGATTGTTACTCCTGAGTGCGTACTCGCAACCAACACCTCCTCACTCTCTGTCGAGCGGATGAGTGAAGGTTTGGCCAACCCTGAACGGGTCATCGGCTTCCATTTCTTCAACCCTGTAGCTGTTATGCCGCTTCTTGAGGTCGCGCGCACATCTAAGACCGATGATGCAACGACAGCGACAGCGGTGAGCATCGGTAAAGAGCTTAAAAAGACGATGATCATCTGTAAGGACGCCCCGGGCTTTGTTGTAAACCGCCTGCTGACAAGATTTATGGGCGAGATTACCGATGCCGTCGATGAAGGAACTCCAGCAGATGTAGCAGACAACGCAATGCGCAGCATCGGTTTTCCTATGTCTCCATTTGAACTTCTCGGACTCGTAGGTCCAGGTGTGGCTCTACACGTGGCTGAAACTTTGCATGAGAACCTAGGTCCTCGCTACAGAATCTCTCCGACTATGCAGGCAATGGTCAAGGAGGGTGTAAAGAGCTTCTACATCAAGGGCGATGATGGAAAGTTTGTTGCCAATCCAGCCGCTGTTGCTTTGATTCACAAGGGTAGCTCACCATCTAGCGCAGAAGAGGTTCGAGTACGGGCTTTGAAAGCTCTAGCTCAAGAAGCGCGGATGATGCTCGATGAAGGCGTCGTTTCGACGCCCGCTGAAATCGATCTCTGTATGTTGATGGGCGCCGGATGGCCAATGCACCTCGGTGGAATTCTGCCTTACTTAGATCGTGAAGGAATTAGCGACTCTGAGTGCGGTCAACGTTTTCATGCGCCGGGAGTTGCATCTCTTCCTGCGTAACACCATCGCGTGAGCTGTTCCATTCAACAATGCTTCGTGCAATGTTTTGTGCAGTCATGCCTAGATCGCTAAGGATCTCTTGACGTTTTGAGTGCTCAATAAACTCCAAAGGAACACCGATGGAGTGAATTGGGACGTTAAGCCCAACCTCTCTAAAGTTTTCAGACAGGGAGCTAGCAATTCCGCCATGCTTGATTCCATCTTCCAACACAACAACGCTCTTATACCTTTGCGCCATTGTTGAAAGGGAGGCAGGAAGTGGCTTTACCCAGCGAGGATCTACAACTGTCACACCAACACCCTCGCGATAAGCCATCGAAGCCGCCTCTACCGCTATCGGTGCCATTGCGCCGACACTAATCAAAAGCACATCTGCGCTCTCACCTCGATAGAGAACATCAACACCATCACGACGTTCAAAAGCTGGAATATCGGCGTGAACTGCGCCCTTTGGAAAGCGCAACATCGTCGGTGCATCACTAACCGATAGCGCCTCATTGAGCTCTTCGCGCAGGCGTACCTCATCACGTGGAGCTGCGACGCGAAGTGTTGGAACAATTCCAGTCAACGCTAGATCCCAAATACCGTGATGAGAAGGGCCATCATCACCAGTTATACCTGCGCGATCTAACACAAAGGTAACCCCAGCTTTGTGTAGCGCAACATCTAAGAGCATCTGATCAAATGCACGGTTTAGGAAGGTTGAGTAGACAGCAACAACTGGATGTAATCCGGTAAAGGCCATGCCTGCAGCGCTTGTTACCGCATGCTGTTCGGCGATGCCAACATCGATGGTGCGCTCTGGGAATTTTTGCGCAAACTTATCTAAGCCCGTAGGGCCAAGCATTGCGGCGGTAATGGCCACAACATCTTTTCGCTGATCTGCAATCTCGATGAGCTCTGAAGAGAAAACGCTTGTCCACGTCTTTGCACTCTTGTTCAGCGGAGCACCTGTCTCAGGATCAACAACACCGACAGCGTGAAACTTCTCCGCAGTATCTGCAACGGCCGGTTTATGTCCTCGACCCTTTTCAGTAATGGCGTGGACTAATACAGGTGCCCCAAAGTTCTTTGCCACATCGAGAGCTTTCTCAAGGGCAGCTATGTCATGGCCATCGATTGGACCCAGGTATTTGAGGCCAAGATCTTCAAACATTCCCTGCGGTGCAACAATGTCCTTGATTCCCTTTTTCATTCCATGAAGCGTCTCGTAAATGGGAGCGCCTACTACAGGTGTTTTTTCAAGGAAGCCTTTGCCCCAATCCAAGAAGCGCTCATACCCCTTTGTCATTCGAAGGGTCGTTAGATAGGTAGCAACTCCACCAATAGTTGGTGAGTAAGAGCGTTCATTATCATTGATAACAATGACAAGGTTTCTATCCTTTGAGGGTGCGATGTTATTGAGCGCTTCCCATGACATTCCGCCAGTTAATGCCCCATCTCCTACAACAACTACAACATGGCGATTGCTCTGGTTGGTTAGAGCAAATCCACGAGAGATTCCATCTGCCCAAGAGAGGGCGGTTGAGGCGTGAGAGTTTTCAATGACATCGTGTTCACTTTCGGAGCGGTTTGGATATCCCGCTAATCCCCCACGTTGTCGCAGCGAATCAAACTGATCTGCGCGACCGGTGAGCATCTTGTGAACGTAGGACTGATGTCCTGTATCAAAGAGAACAACATCCTTAGGCGAGTTAAAGCTTCGATGAATTGCAAGTGTTAGCTCAACAACACCTAAGTTTGGACCTAAGTGACCGCCGGTCTTTGAGACTGCACTAATCAACAGTTGACGAATCTCATCAGAGAGCTCGCCCAGTTGTTCAATGCTCAAACCCTGAAGATCTTGAGGTCCCTTAATGGCTTCGAGCATGTGCCCAGTTTAGGCTAGGAATGCAGGCTTTGCATTTCCCGTCAATTGGCAAGCAATTGACTCCCGTTTATGCCGTCAATTGGCAAGCAATTGACGGAGCACAAACTGCATGATCCCGCCATGACGGTAGTAATCAGCCTCACCAGGTGTGTCGATTCGCACCTTTGCCATAAAGCTCTTGCCATCTGCGGTGACCTTTACCTCTTTTGGAACTCCACCCGTATTGAGCGCGCTCACTCCCTCAACTGCAAAGGTTTCACTTCCTGTGAGTCCCAGGCTTTGAGCGCTCTCTCCATCTCTAAACTGCAATGGAAGAACACCCATACCGATCAAGTTTGAACGGTGAATACGTTCGAAACTTTCAGCGATAACTACGCGAACTCCAAGAAGTGCGGTGCCTTTTGCTGCCCAGTCTCGTGATGAACCAGATCCGTACTCTTTTCCTGCAAGGATAACGAGTGGAATTCCAGCGGCTTGATAGGCCATCGATGCATCGTAAATAGTCGTCTGCTCTCCCCCATTGAGGAAGTTGCGAGTAAATCCACCCTCAACACCATCAAGGAGAAGGTTCTTTAAGCGAATATTTGCAAAGGTTCCACGGATCATTACTTCGTGGTTACCACGTCGAGATCCGTAGGAGTTAAAGTCTTTACGATCAACACCGTGCTCTTGAAGGTACTTGCCAGCTGGAGAATCAGCTTTAATGTTTCCAGCTGGTGAGATGTGGTCCGTCGTTACTGAGTCACCAAGAATCGCCATAACACGTGCGTTAGCGATATCGGTTACAGGCTTTGGTTTTGCCGGCATGCCTTCGAAGTAAGGAGGTTTACGAACATATGTTGATTGTGGATCCCATTCAAAGGTATTTCCGGTCGGTGTATCTAGAGATTTCCAGCGATGATCGCCATCAAAGACGGTGGCGTAATCCTTCTTAAACATCTCAGATGAGATCGACGAGTCGATTACCTCCTGAATCTCCTTGGCGCTTGGCCAAATATCCTTAAGGAGTACAGGATTTCCATCCTTATCGTTACCGAGTGAATCCTTCTCAAAGTCATGGTTCATAGTTCCAGCTAGTGCATATGCAACAACGAGTGGTGGAGATGCAAGGTAGTTCATCTTCACATCTGGACTAATGCGCCCTTCAAAGTTTCTATTACCTGAAAGAACAGCCGTTACCGCTAAATCATGCTCATTGATGCTCTTACTAATCTCAACTGGAAGTGGACCAGAGTTTCCAATACAGGTCACACATCCATAGCCAACTAAGTTAAATCCAAGCTTGTCCATGTACGGTGTTAAGCCTGCACGATCGTAGTAATCGGTCACAACCTTTGATCCAGGAGCAAGGGTTGTCTTTACCCAAGGCTTAGTCATCAGCCCACGTTCAACTGCCTTTTTCGCAAGAAGGGCAGCGCCAATCATGACCGATGGATTAGAGGTATTAGTGCAGGAAGTAATTGAGGCGATAACAACATCACCATTCTTAATGGTTGTCGCTTGCGAACCAACGTGAATTGGATATGGATCCTTGCCTGTTTTCTCTGTGTAATAGGTAGGCAAAATCTTTTCAAATGAACTCTTTGATGCGCTCAGTGAGATGCGATCTTGTGGGCGCTTTGGTCCGGAGATAGAAGGTACAACGGTTCCAAGATCTAACTCGATGTGCTCTGAGTATCGAGGTGAGTTAGCTGGGTCGTGCCACATTCCTTGAACCTTTGCGTACTCTTCAACGAGTGCGACCTGCTCATCAGAACGTCCTGTAATTCGCAAGTAACGAAGGGTCTCTTCATCGATAGGGAACATTGCACAGGTTGAACCGTACTCAGGGCTCATATTTCCAATCGTGGTTCTATTTGCCATTGGGACTGAGGCAACACCAGGTCCGTAAAACTCTACAAACTTTCCAACTACTCCATGCTTGCGAAGGATTTCTGTAATCGTAAGAGCCATATCTGTCGCGGTAGTTCCCACAGGGAGTTGGCCACTTAACTTGAATCCGACCACACGAGGAATCAACATAGACACAGGCTGACCAAGAAGCGCTGCCTCGGCCTCGATTCCGCCGACTCCCCAACCAAGGACTCCAAGTCCATTGACCATTGTTGTGTGTGAATCTGTACCGACGACGGTATCTGGATAGGCGCGAAGAACCCCAGAGACTTTACGTGTCATAACTACTCGTGCAAGAAACTCGATATTTACTTGGTGAACAATGCCCGTTCCTGGTGGAACGACCTTTAACTCATCAAATGCACCCTGTCCCCAACGTAGGAAGCGGTAACGTTCGCGATTTCGCTCGTACTCAACATCTGTGTTCTGTTCAAAGGAGGTATTAGTACCTGAAAAATCGGCAATAACTGAGTGGTCGATGACTAACTCTGCTGGCGCTAAAGGATTGATCTTTGAGGCGTCTCCGCCAAGTTCAACGACAGCCTCTCGCATCGTTGCAAGGTCCACAACGCAAGGCACTCCAGTGAAGTCCTGCATAAGAACTCTTGCAGGCGTGAATTGAATCTCCGTATCGGGCTCAACTGATGGATCCCATTGGGCAAGAGCTTTGATGTGATCGGCGGTGATATTCGCGCCATCTTCAGTGCGTAGTAAGTTCTCCAATAAGATTTTTAGCGAGAAAGGTAGCGAGCTAGCACCATCAACCTGAGAGATGTCGAAGATCTCGAACTCTTGGCTACCAACCTTTAACGACCGCTTTGTTCCTAGTGAATTCTTACTCATGGTTGGTTATCCCTCTTTAATCGCATTTATCTTGACGTCAAGATACCTTAATCGGTGTAAATAAGGCAACAGATTCGATGTGGTGGGTCATTGGGAATAGGTCGTAAGCGCTCAGTGAATCCATGGAGTACCCATACTCTTCGAGGTAGGTCACATCCCTTGCTAGGGCCGCCGGATCGCAAGCGACATAAACAATGGCTCGAGGTGCCAGAGCACTAGCATGTTGGAGAACCTCGCGACCTGCACCTTCACGTGGTGGATCAAGAACGATTACATCAGCCTGTGCGAACCTAGGAAGAATCTTTCCTACATCTCCTGTGTGAACACCAACGTTTGCACGCCCTGAAAAGTTTCGGGTGGCATCGGCTGTTGCGGCCTTACTGCCTTCGACCAAGTCAACTCTTCCACCCTGACCAACTGCATCAAGTAAAACAGATGTGAACAAACCCACTCCACCGTAAAGATCGAGAATCTTTTCACCTAATAATGGTTTTGCTAGTTCGAGTACCGCTTTGGTCAAGACTTGCGGAGCTTTTTCATGGCTCTGCCAAAAGGCTTTTTGGCTAACCTCTAAAACCTTCTCCCCAACCTTGTAATGCGCTGGATCTGGTCCACTTATGAGATCAAGAGGGCCTTCAACTCGAGCAGCACCTGATGCAACGGTAACCTCGCCTGTATTGGAAAGTGAGATCTCAATACGTTGATTGCCTTTCCACTTCTTAGAGGCTAACTCCGGCAGATTTAGACCTTGCGCAGCGATACGACAATCTGTAATCGGTACAACCGAGTGCGACCTTGATTTATAGAATCCAAGATTTCCAGAGTTTGTGGTGACCGCTCCGAAGTGGGTGCGCCATCCAAGAGATGGTCCAACTTCGATGACCTCAACATCTACCTGCTTCTTTGCAATTCTGGCAAATGATTCAATGATTACATCCCGTTTTAACTCTCGCTGTCGCGCCGGAGTTATGTGCTGAAAATCGCACCCTCCACAGCCTTTAGCGTGTGCGTATACGCAAGGTGCCGTAGCTCGATCTACCGAAGGCGTGATGACTTCCACAACATCGCCTCGATTAAATGAAGATCCCACACTCGTTAACTCGACTACGCACTCTTCGCCAGGAATTGCATGGCGTACAAAGATAACCGCACCGAGGTGTCGGGCGATGAAGTGGCCTCCGTGAGCAACCTTCTCGATGGTGACCGAGAACCTATCCCCGACTTTCAGGCTGGCTCTGTGCCCATTGGATTCCGTGTGAGTTGCCATGAAGGTAAGCCTAAGGGTGTAAGTTCTACCTTGTGCACGTAGTCATTATGGGATGCGGTCGAGTTGGTTCTAGCTTGGCCACCGAACTTGAGGCGGCTGGACACTCAGTCGCTGTCATCGATAAATCCCGAGAAGCTTTCCGTCGTTTAGGTCCAGACTTTAAGGGACGTACGGTCAGCGGAATAGGCTTCGATCGCGACACCTTGCTTGAAGCTGGAGTCGAAACCGCTGATGCCTTTGCTGCAGTCAGTGATGGCGATAACTCAAATATTCTTGCCGCGCGAGTTGCTCGCGAAAACTTTGGAGTCTCTAACGTAGTGGCACGAATCTACGATCCAGGTCGAGCAGAGATTTACCAGCGCTTAGGAATTCCTACGGTAGCGACCGTCATTTGGGCCACCGATCAAATTCTGCGACGCATTATTCCCGAAGGCTCACGCTCTGAGTGGCGCGATGCAACAGGCACTGTGCAGTTGGTAGAGGTACACCCACATGCATCTTGGTTTGGACAGCCTGTCAGCGAGATTGAAAAGTTAACAAACTCTCGCATCGCCTTTGTTACACGCTTAGGCGAAGGCCTATTGCCAGATGATCACATCGTCTTGCAAGAAGGAGATCTCATCCATGTAGTTGTACTCAAGAGCGATGTCGCTAAGGTTGAAAAGGCTTACGCCACCGCTTTGTTGGAGAAGCCATGAGAATCGCTATTGCAGGGGCAGGCAACGTAGGCCGAGCGATCGCCCGCGAACTATTAGATAACGGCCATCAAGTTCTTCTTATCGACCGAGATCCAAAAGCCCTCAAAATGGAGAGCGTTCCCGATGCTGAGTGGCTCATGGCCGATGCATGTGAAATTACATCACTTGATAAGGCTTTGCTAGCTAGCTGTCAGGTTCTTGTCGCCGCAACTGGTGATGACAAGGTAAATCTTGTGACCTCGCTCTTAGCTAAAACTGAGTACGGAGTCCCCCGTGTTGTAGCTCGCATTAATCATCCAAAGAATGAGTGGATGTTTGATTCAGCATGGGGAGTTGATGTAGCCGTATCTACACCGCGAATTATCTCAGCCCTTGTTGAAGAGGCTGTAAGCGTTGGTGATGTAGTCCGACTCTTTAGCTTTAGAAAGGGTCAGGCTAACTTGGTTGAGCTAACCCTGCCTGATTCATCATCATGTATCGGTAAGACGGTCGAAGAGATTTCACTTCCAGTAGATGCATCTCTCGCCGCAATTGTTCGTGATGGTCGAGTATTTTCCCCAACACCCACAGATGTCTTTAGCGCAGGCGATGAACTTCTCTTTGTAGCCTCTGCTACCGCTGAGGGTCTTATTAAATCCTGCTTTATCGCAGATTAACTCTCCGCTTTAACCGTTGGAACATCCTTCAAAATAAGCCAGGTTCCGTACCCAGTCGCTATAAATAGTGGGTACCCCATTGCTAGGTTTACAGTTCCCAAAAGGTTCACATTTCCACTTCTGTAAATCGGATACTGAACCGCGATGCGAGCAAAGAACATTGCAACCCATAACCAGCCTGCTCGAATGTATGCGCGTTTACGCTCTGGATGATTGCGCCATAAGAGATTCTCGCCAAGTATGGGGCCTAGCAATAATCCAAGGAGTGGCCAACCCGCTAAATTTGCAATGAGGTAGGCGCTTCCGTAAGCCAGATTTGTTAGCAACTTAGGAATATACAGATCACTTGCGTTGCCGGTGCGATTAGCAAACCAGGCGCAGATGAGTGAGCCGATAAAGCCAGATACTGCGTGCTGCAAAGTGTCCCGCTTAGCCAATCTAACAATCGTTAAGCTCGCAGAGATTATTAGAGATGCGATGAGAGCCGTGCGTAAATCCTTCGATACATTAAAGACGACAAGAAATACTACCGATGGAACCCCTGAGTCAATTAGCCCTTTCTTGCCACCAAAGGCTGCTAATACCTTGTCACGATCTTCATGTGAGTTCATGTGCGCCCCGTTGAACCGAATCCATCGCCTGCACGTTCTGAACCAGGAAGGGAGTTGACCTCAATGAACTCTGCCCGTTCGACTCTTTGAATTACAAGTTGTGCGATGCGATCGCCCCTTTTAAAGGAGACGCTCTCACGTGGATCGTGGTTGATGAGAATAACTTGGAGCTCTCCTCGATACCCCGCATCAACGGTACCGGGAGCGTTAACCATGGTGACTCC
>CAIMCU010000125.1 GCA_903839585.1 uncultured Actinomycetes bacterium
TAACGATCAAATCCGCACTGACAAAGTATCAACGGTTGTAGATGGTGGAACTGTTACTGAACGCTGGGTTCCTGTAGATCGTGTTGGACTTTACGTCCCCGGTGGTCGAGCTGTTTATCCAAGCTCAGTACTTATGAACGTAATTCCCGCGCAGATCGCGAAGGTTGGAAGCATCGCTGTTGCGTCACCTCCACAGAAAGAGTTTGGTGGCCTGCCCCACCCAACAATTCTTGCCGCTTGTGCGCTACTTGGAGTCACGGAGGTGTATGCAGTTGGGGGAGCGCAAGCTATCGCTCTCTTTGCCTACGGAGTCTCCGACCTTTGCGAAAAATGTGATCTTGTTACAGGTCCTGGAAATATCTACGTAGCGGCAGCGAAACGGGCACTTCGCGGGGTAATTGGAATCGATTCAGAGGCAGGACCAACGGAGATCGCGATACTTGCTGACGAGAGCGCCCTTGCGCACGAGGTTGCAGCTGATTTGATCAGCCAAGCAGAGCACGATGTGATCGCTGCGGCTGTTTTGGTAACACCGAGTGAAAAACTCGCCGCGGATGTTCAAGAGATTTTGAAGGTACGAGTCATAAAAACCAAGCACAGCGAAAGAATTAAGGCTGCGTTATCCGGAATCCAATCGGCAGTAGTTCTAGTCGATGACATCAAACATGGATTGGATGTCGTTAACGCGTATGCGGCGGAGCACCTTGAGATACAAACCTCTAATGCACGTGAAGATGCCAAGTTAATTCGCAATGCGGGTGCGGTCTTTATCGGAGGTTTTTCCCCAGTTTCTCTAGGGGATTACTCCGCAGGCTCCAACCACGTTCTACCAACAGGAGGCTGTGCATGCCACAGCAGCGGATTGTCTGTACAAAGCTTTCTGCGTGGACTTCACTTTATTGAGTACTCAGAGGCTGCATTTTTGGACATAGCGCAAACAGTTATTACCCTTGCAAACTCTGAGGATTTGCCGGCTCACGGCGAAGCTATGAGCGCCCGTTTGGAAAAAGCATGAACGCAAAGCTTTGGCCAACGTGGTTGCCCTTGCGCAACGATCTACGAAACCTGTCGCCATACGGAGCTCCACAGCTTCCGGCCGAGGCCACTCTCAACACAAATGAGAACCCTTACTCGCCATCGACAGAGTTAATCGCTGCAATCACATCCAGGGTTAGCCAGGTTGCGTCCTCGTTAAACCGTTATCCAGATAGAGATGCGACCAAGCTTCGTTCTGAGTTAGCAAACTTCATTAATGAACTTTCGGGAACGGGTTTTACAGAGGAGAGTATTTGGGCGGCTAATGGAAGTAATGAGATTTTGCAATCACTCATGCTCGCCTTTGGATCAAGACCAGCTCTTGGCTTTACGCCCTCATACTCGATGCACCCAATTATTGCGAAGGTAGTTGGGGTTGATTGGCATGATGGGGGACGTAGAGCTGATTTTTCTTTGGATATAGATGTGGCATCACGTCAAATTCTTCAACTGTGCCCTGCGCTAACTTTTATCACAACACCCAATAATCCAACGGGAACAAAGATCTCCATCGCAGAGCTTGAGGTTTTGGCGCAAGCTACAAAGGCGGTTGAAGGAGTTCTCGTTGTTGATGAGGCGTATGCGGAGTTTGATGAAGAGGCCTCCGCTGTCACTCTTATCGCGAAGTATCCAAACCTTGTTGTCGTACGGACTATGAGCAAAGCCTTTGCTTTTGCTGGAGCACGCCTTGGTTACCTTGTAGCAAATAAGGAGGTTGTGCAGTCCTTGCTTTTAGTGCGCCTTCCATATCACTTGAGCGCTCTTACTCAGGCTGCAGCTGAGGTTGCCCTTGAGTATCGCAGCCAACTCCTGAGTACCGTTGCGCGACTAATTGAGTCTCGCAAGAAAGTTGTTACTCAGTTAGAGGGCTTAGGTTTACAGGTGGTTCCGAGCGCTGCCAACTTCATACTCTTTACCGGTTTTAAAGTTCCCGCGCCACAGCTCTGGCAGATGTTGTTAGATAAGGGAGTTCTTATCCGAGATGTGGGATTATCGGGTTATCTAAGAGCGACCATTGGCAACGACGCCGAGAATGACAAGTTTGTAGCGGCAATAGATGCATGCCTGAATGGAGAAGACTAATGAGAACAGCACGAGTAGAACGTAAGACGAAGGAGTCACACGTAATCGTTGAGTTAAACCTCGATGGTGATGGCTCGATCTCAGTTGATACCGGCGTTCCCTTCTTTGATCACATGCTCTCTCAACTTGGAAAGCACTCTGGTTTTAATCTGACGGTCAAGACAACGGGAGATGTTGATGTTGACTCTCACCACACAGTCGAGGACACCTCACTTGCATTTGGACAGGCCTTACGCGAGGCGCTAGGCGACAAGGTAGGTATACGTCGCTTTGGTGATGCGATGGTTCCTCTGGATGAGGTGTTAGTACAAGCTGCGGTAGATCTCTCCGGTCGCCCATACCTCGTACACCGCCAACCTGAGATAGTTGAACTCATCGGTACCTTTGATACAACACTGGGTCGACACATCTGGGAGTCAATAATCGCCGAGGCGCGCATAGCACTTCATATCCGAGTCCTAGAAGGAAGAAATGCGCACCACGTATTTGAGGCGCAGTTTAAGGCTGTTGCCCGTGCACTACGTGATGCCGTCTCACTCGATGGCGGAGTTGCAGGAGTTCCTTCAACTAAAGGCTCCCTCTAACCTTGATTGCAATACTTGATTACGGTTCAGGAAATTTAAGATCTGCTGCACGTGCATTTGCAACAAGCGGAGAAGAGATTGTTGTCACAAGTGATCGCAAGGTTGCATTGGGTGCAAAAGGACTCGTCGTTCCTGGTGTCGGTGCATTTGCTGCTTGTATGAAGGGTCTTATCGCCGTCGGAGGAGATGAGATTGTTCGCGAAAGAAAGAGTTCTGGCAATGCAACACTTGGTATTTGTGTAGGAATGCAGATTCTATTTCGCGATGGTGATGAGCATTCAACTGGAGCACTACATACCGGAGTAGATATTTGGCATGAGAGTATTTCAAAGATTTCGGCTCCGATTCTTCCGCACATGGGATGGAATACCGTTGAGATTGACGGTGCGACAAAGCTTTTCAAAGGTGTAGAGAATGAGTCCTTTTACTTTGTGCACTCATACGGTGCAAAGAAAGCTGTAGGTCACACACAGGCCTGGGTCGAGTACGGCGAAAAGGTTTTAGCGGCGGTTGAGGATGGTGCAACCTGTGCAACCCAGTTTCACCCAGAGAAATCGGGAAGTGCCGGACTCCAACTAATTAAGAATTGGGTTGGTTCGTTATGAGTTACTTAGAGCTCTTACCTGCTGTCGATGTAAAGGATGGACGTGCTGTTCGCCTTGTTCAGGGAGAACTCGACAAGGAGAGCGTTTATGGTGCGCCTCTCGATGTTGCACTGGAGTTTCAAAGCGCAGGCGCGCAGTGGTTACACCTTGTAGATCTAGATGCAGCTTTTGGACGTGGTGAAAACATCGATCTACTAGCCGAGGTTGTCGGAGTTCTCGACATCAAGGTTGAGCTCTCTGGTGGCATCCGCGACGATGAGTCTTTAAGACGCGCCTTAGCAACGGGTTGTTCCAGAGTAAATCTCGGTACAGCGGCGCTGGAAAACCCTGATTGGACTTCAAAGGTAATAGCCGAGTTCGGAGATCGAATCGCAGTTGGTTTAGATGTTCGTGGACATGTACTTGCAGCACGAGGATGGACTAAAGAGGGCGGAGATCTCTTTGAGACTATTCAAAGATTAGAGAGCGATGGATGCGCGCGATATGTCGTTACAGATGTTACAAAGGATGGAACCCTTAAAGGACCGAACCTCGAGCTACTAAAAGAGGTATGCGCAGTAACGAGTAAACCTGTTGTCGCAAGTGGCGGTATCTCATCTCTTGATGACATTGGCGCGCTATGCGCCATGAACTCAACAGGGGTAGAGGGTGCGATAATTGGTAAGGCGCTCTATGCCGGAGCTTTTACATTGCAACAAGCGCTAGAGCTAACTCGGCGATGACCCTGTCGGTTCGAATCATTCCTTGTCTGGATGTCAGCGATGGTCGCGTTGTCA
>CAIMCU010000126.1 GCA_903839585.1 uncultured Actinomycetes bacterium
ATAACCACCCAAGACGGAAAAGATTTCCCATGGGGCAGAACCACTGGGTTGCAATGGGATGTCATGGAGTTCGCTGAGATTATGGATTGGGATTAGTTATGACTTCTATATATCCAGTCGACGATGATGATGAGAAGAGAATCTTCAGAAAAGACCGCAAAGGTAACTATTACGAAGTAGGTAACGAAGATGACGACTTCGCCGACTCCGACGATTAACTCCACTTATCCGCCGGAAGTGCTTAAAGGCGGCGGAGCGGCCACAAAATGGATCAGTGCATTAACGCGTGCAGAGTTGCACCTAGTTGTCCAGGATAAGCAACTGCCAATTCCGCTACTCGGTGAATTGGTTAAACACGTACCGGTGAAATATCTTAAAAATCTGGTCCATCACAAAAAATGTACTTCAGAATTCAGGATTACAGTGCTCAGGAGAATTTACAGAGCTAAACCAACTGAGATGAAGATTCCCGACAGAATACAGACCTATAACTCTATTTTGAAGATTAGTGATCTATCAGATAAAGAGAAAAGAGTCACGAAGTCTTACATTAGAGAACTAGAGCAAGGGAATCACCCAAAAGATTCATCGGAACTAGAGAAAGAGCTGAAAAAAACTCCGAAAAAATCAAAGAAAAAGAAAAAGGCGGTTCGAATAGAATTACCACCAGTAATTATCCGTGATTCGACAGTAAGAGAAGTAGTGAACTATCTTTGGTCAGCCAGGGCTGGATTAATCAAAGAACTTGGAGATAATTCCAAGCCCTTGATTGATTGTCAGACTCGAGCCGGAGCAATGATTTCTGAATCACAAGTGGAATTTGAGAGTATTGCAATTTACTCTGCTAATCGAATAGATATGGAAGATTTACTGTGTTTTCGAATGGAGCTTAATGCGGATCTTTACCGTGAAAGCAAACTTGGTAGCAATGAAGAGTTTATTAAGAGTTACAAGCAAATCAACCGCGGTGATATTGCCAAAGAGTTTTTCACAGGTGTAGATGTTAGAAAAGAAGCACCCGAGATCCTGTATGAACTTATGGTTAAAGCGTCTTCATTGTCGCAAAGCGACTTTCAATCTAAGTTAATTGATCTTCAGTCGACATCCCACGGATATCGTAAGTATCTTGAGACAATTTCACCACAATTGAACTATGGCAAGGTTGAGGTAACAAAAGGTGGAATGGCAACTATCACCTTCAGCACTTCGTTGAACCTCGAGTTTACAGAAGACAGTTTTAAATACTGGGAATCAGAGCAAGATGAAAGCTTTGCCTTTCCAATGAGATTCAAGGTTAAATTTGATCGTAAAAGTAAGCTCAACAATTGCACCGTTATCGTTACTAATTTGCTACCAGGGATGCGGTACAAGTACGGACTAAGAGCCCTGCATGGTGATCGGATTATAAAACTCGAGCCTAGGGAGTTTAAAATCCCAGACCTACCAGTAGCGGAGCCGTCCAGTGGTTACGTTCGTGGAGATTATCGCGAGTATGGAGCACCGGTACCGCTTGGTGGCGGAGGCGAACGCCGATTTAGCCAGTTCTAATCACTCATTTAACTATGGTTTTTTCTTCCGCTTCTCCAATTCCTCAATCTCCGCGATCGCAATAGCCTCGGGTGAATTTGGTCCCCAGCAAAGTTCGCAACTGAGGTGCTCATGTCCGTCGGTTTTGTAGTCGCGAAATAAATCATTTGCCCAGAACTGCGGAATGGAATCAAAATCTTCGGTACCCGTGTATTCGGTATAGGACACTGAAGGCCCAATCAAATCAACTAAGGATTGAAACTCGTCGCCCATAACTTCGTGATCGACCAGGGTTGCGTAATGTTCAACCGCACGCTCTGCAACTTTCCAACCGTTCACTGACCTCATATTTAGAACATGGATCAAACTCTCGAGAGATTGCATATAGGTTTTGTCGGGGCTGAAATCAGATAGAACGTGTAGTTCCAAAAGCTCGATCGCCAGCTCTTGAATTTCACCAGCAAGGCTTTCGGGCATCTGATATTTCGGATGGGTGTTAACCATGATGTTGCAGATGCTCCAGCTGACCGATGTAGTTAAGCCGCTATCGAGAACCATGTTGGGACTGACTTTGTAGTACTGGTCAGACTTAAGGATGCCCTGCCAAGTGGCGCTTATGCCTCCAAGGACGTGCAGGTATCTACGAAGCTCATCCGTTGGATCGCCCTTGCGCATCCAATGGGCGTCATCCCATGCCCGGTGCAATAACAAAAACTGCTGGCGAATTCTTTGATCCACATCACCGTAAATAGTCATATCTCTCCTAAGTTCTAATGCAGATATAACCACCCAGCACTGACTTCCTATTCCGAATCACCTCAAACACGCTCAGATCGAAAAGTTGTTCGTACTCAACTACAAACAACTTATGGAAGTGGGGGGGGGTAAAAAGTAAAAACTTCGCGCATGGGGGTAAAAACCTCACGCTATAGAGGGGGAAAAAACTATATACAAGGGGGGAAAATCCCCGGAAATGAAAACTTCTACTTCCCGGAAATGAAAACTTCGAGTTCCTGAAAGGGGGTAAAAACGTCTATAGAGGGGGAAAAATCAGAGGGAAAAACTAGATCAGCTGCAACAGGATCTCTTTAAGCCGCTTGTGGTCGGTTTTCTTCGGCCGCTCGATTTCAACGCGCAATATGTGCCCTCTGTTCTCAAAAGCAGCCTGTAACTCTCTGGCCTCAGGATTTACCATCAACTGAATACTTACCGTTTTCAATACACCGGTGATCATGTCATCGGTGAAACCTCCCCGAGAGCCTTCAATTACAAATTCGCGTCCGTCGATATTTAAGACGTGCTTAAGCAAGTTCTTCTTTGGATTTTCCGCACCTAGAGTTTGTTCTTGAAACGTCCATTCCACGCGGCGCGTATTTTGGCGACCTGACTGGCGTGGGCGTAGCGCCTGTAATCTTTCATATAACAGCGTGTAATCCTTAGGATCATTGGCAAATTCGTGCAGGAGGGTCTCGATAGATTTACTTGAAGTCTTTTCTATCTCTACTTCCTTCTGGGTTAGATCAATGTCCAGCGCTGCAGCCAGCGCTTGCTTAAAGCGCAACCGATATGACTTTAAACCACCTTCTGCCACAGCGCCACGAACAGAGCGAGCGCCGGAAGAGAAGCGACGTGAACTATCTGCGTAAAAATTGTCAGAAAGTGAAACGCGTGAGTAAGTAGAAAGGAGTCCGTTGACTTCGCTTGCCCAATCGTTTACATCCTTTTGATTGCTCAGAACAGACTGGCGAAGGTTCCTGGCCTGCTCACGCATTGAGTCAGTCATTGGAATTGACTCCATGTTGCGCTCGTATTCAGAACTTCTGCTATCACTAGAACTTGATTCAATACCGAGAACGCGCAGGTGGCTATTGACCGCAGTGCGGATATGCCGCGCCAGATTTTGTACGCGCACATAGCGCATCGTTAAGTTAAAGATTTCTAGCGCAGCCTTCTCAGCCTTTGCGGTTGTGGTCTCAATATCGTTGTTTATGAGGACATCGCTAATTCGGCGAACAGCGGTTGAACCAGGGAAAGTCACCAGGATGTGGCAGATATCGCGCACCTGGGCTATAGGGATTTCTCGCTCGGCTCTGGCGCTTTCGAATTCAGGCAGGTTCTCCCAGATCGCCTTAATGGCCTCGGGGAGGAAGTCCCATTCCAGGGACTGGCGGACCTGCTCATAGGAGGTGTCTATGTACTGCTTGGTCGAGCGTGCTAGGGCTTCGCCGCTGACGGGAAGTTTTTCTGAGCTCATGCGGTTAGGGTACCAGAGTGTTTCTCAAGGGTGGTTATATTGGTGTCGGTGGCGCATTTAGGGCTGGAGGATGGTATAGTTCGGTTTGAGAAACATTGATAGGTGTGTGTATACTTATCGGGAAGTAACAACTTCTTTAGGAGAAAGCCTCTTAACGAAGGGCAGTAACAAGTTGAGGGGTAAAAAGTTTGCACGGGATTTTTCGTCATTTACCCGTGCGGTGGACCTGAGCAAGTCTTGAAACTGCTTATTTAAAAGGTAATAACCCGCTTCAACTTCTAACATGAAAGGAAAGATATAGATGATGTACGACATGGATGAAAGTCTTGAAAATTCTGGCCACAAGCTGGTCTATTTGAAAGACCGATCAA
>CAIMCU010000127.1 GCA_903839585.1 uncultured Actinomycetes bacterium
CGACCTGCTGCGTACTCACGACGAACCAAGTGTCCTGGACCCTTTGGTGCAACCATGCATACATCTACATCTGCCTTTGGCTTGATGTACTGAAAGCGAATATTAAATCCGTGACCGAAGAAGAGCGCATCGCCTGCTTTGAGGTTTGGCTCAATTGACTCGGTGTAGATATGACGTTGCACGTGATCTGGTGCAAGGATCATGATGACAGTTGCTTCCTTAACAGCTTCTGCAACCGTTACGACACGAAGACCTTCCGCCTCCGCCTTGGCCCGTGATGCTGAACCCTCTTTAAGACCAACTCGAACATCGACACCAGAGTCGCGCAGGTTAAGTGCGTGCGCATGACCTTGTGAGCCGTAACCGATAATCGCGACCTTGCGACCCTGGATGATTGATAGATCTGCATCCTCTTCGTGATACATCGTTGCCACGGTAGTTCTCCTCTTTATTAGTTTCTCTTAGTTTCGGTCTGGTTTAGTTCTGGTAGTCGGCCTGCCCGCCATCATCGGCGGTAGGAATGCTTTGTGGGCTAAGGGTACGGTCTGAGAGAGCTGTGCTGCCACGCTCAAGTGCGACCAAGCCCGATTGAACGAGTTCAATAACGCCAAATTTCTCAAGCGCTTTGAGCAAATCCTCTAACTTTGATGGCTCCCCTGTCGCCTCTACTGTGACCGAGGTCCCATCTTGATCAACGATTTTGGCTTCATACGTTTCGACAACCGCATCGACATCGAAGCGGTTCTTGTCTGTAGCCGAGATCTTCACAAGGAGAAGTTCGCTTTGAATGGAATCCTCACTCGTTAGCTCAGCGATATGGATAACGTTAATTAACTTATCGAGCTGGCGAATGACCTGCTCAAGTGCGTGCTTCTGCACATCGATAACTAGGGTAATTCGTGAGATTGCAGAGTTCTCAGTTGGTCCTACAGCCAGAGATTCGATGTTGTAGGCACGACGTGAGAAAAGGCCTGCAACACGTGCAAGTACACCAGGTGAGTTTTCGACGAGAACTGCGAGTGTGTGTTTACTCATTAGAGCTCCTGTGAATCCCAGTCAGGCGCGGTTTGACGCGCAATTTGAATATCATCATTTGATGCGCCTGCTGCAACCATTGGCCACACCATCGCATCACGGTGAACACGGAAGTCGACAACTACCGGCTGATCGTTAATCGACATCGCCTTCTCGATTGTCTTATCAACATCCTCTGGTCGATCACATGAGAGACCAACGCATCCCATCGCCTCTGCAAGCATTGGGAAGTTTGGAACTCGCTTGGATTCGAGGTTGGTGTTTGAGTATCGGCTTTCGTAGAAAAGCGTCTGCCATTGGCGAACCATGCCAAGGCTTTCATTGTTAATGATCGCAACCTTGATAGGAATATTGTTGAGCGCACATGTTGTGAGCTCCTGATTAGTCATCTGGAAACAACCATCACCATCGATCGCCCACACAGTTGTATCTGGAGCGGCAACCTTTGCGCCCATTGCAGCAGGTACTGCATAACCCATTGTTCCAAGTCCACCAGAGTTGAGCCAGGTGCGTGGTTTCTCATAGCTGACAAACTGTGAAGCCCACATCTGATGCTGACCAACGCCTGCAACGTAGATAGTGTCTGGATCAGAGATCTTTCCGATGCGTTGAATAACAGATTGTGGAGACACTGCACCATCAGGTGGATTGTCGAATCCAAGTGGGTACTTATCGCGAAGTGAGTTCATCTGGCGAAGCCAAGGTGTTAAATCAGGACGGTTCTTAGCAAGTGCTTTTGTAAGCGCAGGTATCAACGCCTTTATGGTTACCTTGAGATCGCCGATAATTGGAACATCGGCAAAACGGTTCTTGCTGATCTCTGCAGGATCAATATCTGCATGGATGATCTTTGCATTCTGCGCAAAGGTTGAAAGCTTTCCAGTTACGCGATCATCAAAGCGCGCACCCAAAGTGATAAGAAGATCAGCCTTCTGAAGGGATGTAACCGCTGCCACGGTGCCATGCATTCCTGGCATTCCAAGGTGCAACGGATGTGAGCCCGGGAAGGAGCCAAGTGCCATCAAAGTTGTCACAACTGGTGCGCCGAGTAACTCTGCAAGTTCAAGGAGTTCGCGATGAGCGTTTGCCTTAATGACGCCGCCACCCACGTAGAAAACAGGCTTTGATGATCTGGCAATGAGCGCTGCTGCATCCTCGATAGCTTGATTAGTTGGAGCGATTTGTGGGTTGTATCCAGCTAGTGAAATCGATGAAGGGAAGTCAAAGGTGGTTTGTGCTTGTAGTGCATCTTTAGATACATCTACAAGGACTGGGCCAGGACGACCCGATGTTGCAATATAAAAAGCCTCAGCTATGGCGCGAGGAATGTCATTTGGATTTGTAACAAGGAAGTTGTGCTTAGTAAATGGCATCGTTATTCCACGGATGTCAGCTTCCTGGAAAGCATCCGTTCCGATGGCCGCCGATGGAACTTGGCCTGTGATTGCAACGAGCGGAACAGAGTCCATAGCTGCATCTGCCAATGGGGTAACTAAGTTGGTTGCACCTGGACCTGACGTTGCAATACAAACTCCAGCTCGGCCAGTTACCTGGGCGTATCCGGTTGCAGCATGGCCTGCACCCTGTTCGTGACGAACCAAGATATGGCGAAGCTTTGAATCAAAGAGTGGATCGTAGAGAGGAAGGACTGCGCCACCAGGAATACCAAATGCAACTTCTACGCCAGATGCTTCTAAAGATTTGACGAGTGCGCTTGCCCCGCTCATCGACGTACCGTTATATGTTGCCATTTATCTACTCCCTTCCTTCTTAGTCCTTCTCGTACGAGTTTTGCTTATTAAAGTAAAAAACCCTCAGTGATGACTGAGGGCGCGAGATCGAAGTTCGATCGTCGCGCTAGGAAATCACCACCACTAGGGTTGAGTTCGATTGCATGGGCTTATTCTTATATATGAGCTGCAATTGGTCAATACTTTGAGACGAGCATCTCAAATAGTGGCCACTTAATCGCAGACAGCGCCCTTTGAGGCTGAGCCAACTAGCTTTGAATACTTATGAAGAACGCCTCGTGTGTACTTATGGGAGAGAGGCTTCCAGCCGACCTTGCGCTTTTCGAGCTCGGCCGCATCGACCAATAAATCCAAGGTGCGGTTGGTGATATCAATTTTTACTCGATCGCCATCCTTTATAAATGCGATCGGTCCACCGTCGACAGCCTCAGGTGAAACGTGACCAACACATAAACCAGTTGATCCCCCTGAGAAACGACCATCTGTGAGAAGAAGTGTTGACTTACCTAAACCTGCACCTTTTATTGCACCGGTAATCATGAGCATCTCGCGCATTCCCGGTCCACCCTTTGGACCTTCATAGCGAATAACAACTACATCCCCGGCTTGGATAGTTCCATTTTCAAGTGCATCCATGGCTGCCTGTTCGCGCTCAAATACTCTGGCTGGACCTTCAAAGGATTCGATTCCGATTCCTGCTGTCTTACAGACGGCGCCTTCTGGTGCAAGAGATCCGGCAAGAATAGAGATTCCAATATCAGTTGATAGTGGCGCAGATGACGGGTGGAGAACATCGCCATCTGCAATAGGTGGATTGATGTCAGCTAAGTTCTCAGCCATTGTCTTTCCGGTAACTGTAAGAGTGTCACCATGCAGGTAACCAGCATCAAGCAAAATCTTTAGAACTACTGGGATTCCGCCGACTCGATCAACATCGCTCATGACGTACTTACCAAAGGGCTTTAGATCGCCGAGTAATGGAACCTTTGAGCCAATACGGTGGAAATCATCAAGTGTGAGATCGACATCTGCTTCATGAGCTATCGCAAGAAGGTGCAGCACCGCGTTGGTTGATCCACCGAGTGCCATCAAAACTGTAATTGCGTTTTCAAAAGCCTTCTTAGTAAGAATTTGACGGGTTGTGATACCAAGACGAATTAAGTTAACGACCGCTTCTCCCGACTTAATCGCAAATGTATCGCGTCGGCGATCAACGGCAGGAGGTGCAGCCGATCCTGGCAGAGAGAGTCCTAGCGCTTCACCGATGGCGGCCATCGTGTTTGCTGTGTACATGCCACCACATGCGCCTTCACCTGGACAGATTGCTCGTTCAATTTCATCTACGCGCTCTTTTGTAATCAAGCCTCGGGCGCATGCTCCAACAGCCTCAAAGGCATCGATAATTGTTACATCTTTTCCATCAACCTGACCTGGCAAGGTTGAGCCTGCATAGACAAAAACACTTGCAACATCTAAACGTGCTGCAGCCATCATCATTCCTGGAAGAGATTTATCGCAACCAGCAAAGGTCACCATTCCATCAAAGCGTTCAGCGTTCATTACCGTTTCAACAGAGTCTGCTATCACCTCACGAGAGACAAGTGAGAAGTGCATGCCCTCATGGCCCCTTGAGATTCCATCGGAGACGGAGATTGTGCCAAACTGCATTGGGAATCCACCTGCAGCAAAGACGCCCTCTTTAGAGGCTTTGGCTAAACGATCAAGTGACATATTGCATGGAGTAATTTCATTCCACGATGATGCGATGCCAATCTGTGGCTTTACCCAGTCTTCATCACCCATTCCAACTGCGCGCAACATTCCGCGAGCAGGTGCTCGTTCAAGTCCATCTGTTACAACACCAGAACGTGGCTTCATCTGCGACATGGGGGTAAGTCTAATAGACTGCCCTTATTCCAACCAATCCATACGTGATGGCATAAAGCGCCGTCAAAAGGGAGTTTCTTGTGTCAAATAAGCCTGCAGTCGACGGCCTCGATCCAACGAGATGGAGAACGCTTCTTGTCGTTGCAATCTCGCAGCTCATGATTGTTCTCGATAGCTCGATCATGAATATTGCAATTCCAAGCGCAAAGGTAGAGCTTGGGATCTCCGATGCTAATCAACAATGGGTAATCACTGCATACACACTTGCTTTTGGTTCACTGCTCTTGCTCGGTGGTCGCATCGGTGACTTTATGGGCCGCAAGAAGATTTTTATAATTGGTCTTATTGGATTTGCTGCTGCATCAGCACTTGGCGGAATCGCTTCTAATCAAGGGTTGCTCTTTGCATCAAGAGCGCTACAAGGCGTATTTGGAGCTCTCCTTGCACCTGCTGCTCTAGCGATTATCTCCGTAACCTTTACCGTTCCTAAGGAGCGCGCTAAAGCTTTCGGTGTGATCGGTGCGATCTCAGGTGGCGGCGCAGCTATTGGATTAATTCTCGGTGGAACACTGACTGAGTACTTCTCATGGCGCTGGTGCTTAGGTGTAAATACACCGATCGCAATCGTTGCAGCTCTACTTGCTCTGGCCTACGTCCGTGAGTCCCGCGCAGATGGTGACCGTCACTACGACATTCCAGGTGTCATTACAGCCACTGCCGGTCTGTTTTCACTTACTTATGGATTCAATGAAGCGGCAATAAAGGGGTGGTCATCAAATACGACTATCTCATTCCTGGTTGCGGCAGTAGTTCTCCTGGTGATCTTCGTAGTCATCGAGAAGAAGGTTGCAAATCCATTGATGCCACTTCGTGTTGTCACAGAGCGCAACCGCGCAGGTTCATACCTTGGATCACTTGTTGTCGGCGCAGGGCTCTTCTCAATGTTCCTATTCCTTGGTCTCTACCTTCAGGTTATTCTCGGTTACAGTCCATTGAAATCTGGTTTTGCATTCCTACCCTTTACCGGTGGAATCATCATCTTCGCCGGAATTGCATCCCAATTACTACCAAAGTTTGGTCCGAAGCCACTCATGGTTCCTGGTTTGTTGGCTGCAGCTGCAGGGTTGCTATTCCTAACTCGCATTACACCAGAGACTTCGTACACAACTCACGTGCTACCGGCATTGTTCATAATTTCTAGCGGTATGGCGCTTGTGTTTATCCCACTTACATCTACATCACTTCATGCCGTCTCATCGCATGACACTGGCGTAGCTAGTGCGATGCTAAATACAAGTCAGCAGATCGGTGGATCACTTGGAACGGCTCTGCTTAATACAGTTGCAGCAACGGCAGCAACAACATTTGCTACCGCCAATACCCAACTCGGAGAAATGGTTCAACCCTTTGCGTTGACCCATGGATTTACGGTTGCCTTTAAGTTCAGCGCAGGTCTCTTGGTAGTTGGTGCGATCGTGCTCTTCTTCTTCATCAACATTGGGAAAGACTCTCTCGTTGAAACAGAGAGTGCTGGACTGCATTAATCTCTAGCTGGATTAAGCCTCAGTTTGACCTAAGTGGCCAAGTAGAAGCTCGCGAACCTTCGCAGCATCTGCTTGGCCTTTAGTATCTTTCATAACCGCGCCAATTAATGCACCCGCAGCTGGAAGGTGACCGTTTCGAACCTTTTCAGCCGTCTCTGGCTGTGCAGCACAAGCACGTTCAATCGCAGCGATGAGTTCTCCATCATTATCAACAACCTTAATTCCACGCTTTGATACAACCTCTGCTGCAGTGCCCTCTCCCCCAATAATTCCTTCAATTACCTGGCGAGCAAGTTTGTCGGTGAGCTCTCCCGATGCAATCAGCGATACAACATCAGCGACATCACCAGGTTTAATTGGTAGATCTGTAATTGCAACCTCTTTCTCATTTGCAATTCGTGAGATCTCCCCAAGCCACCATGTACGAGCCTTTGTTGGATCAGAGCCAAGAAGAACCGTTGCTTCAACGATATCGAGAACATCGGCGTTAATCATCGCCTCCATCTCCTTATCTGGAACTGCCCATTCATCCTTCAAACGTTTGCGACGAATAGATGGACGCTCAGGAAGCGTTGCGCGAAGCTTTTCAATCCACCCTGCATCAGGTGCTACGGGAATCAAATCAGGCTCTGGAAAGTAGCGGTAATCCTCAGCCTGCTCCTTTGAACGACCAGAACGTGTAAGTCCTGTGTCCTCTTGGAAGTGACGGGTTTCCTGCTTTACCTTTTTTCCATCGTTGAGAAGCTCTGCATGACGGATCATCTCTCCGCGGACAGCACGCTCCACCGAACGAAGTGAGTTCACATTCTTTGTTTCAGATCGAGTGCCAAGGATTCCTGAACCGTTAGGTGAGAGTGAGACGTTTGCATCGCAGCGCAATGAGCCCTGCTCCATCTTCACATCTGAAACACCAAGGCCTCGAAGAATGTCTCGTAGCTCTGCGACGTATGCGCGTGCGACTTCTGGTGCGTACTTTCCAGTGTTGGGAACCATTTTGGTAACGATCTCTACCAATGGAATACCAGCACGGTTGTAATCAAGGAGTGAGTACTCGGCGCCATGAATACGTCCAGTTGCGCCACCTACGTGAAGAGACTTACCCGTGTCCTCTTCCATATGTACACGCTCAATCTCAACGCGAAACTGCTTGGGGCCTTCATCGGTGTCAATCTCAACATCGACGTATCCATCGATACAGATTGGTTCGTCGTACTGTGAGATTTGAAAGTTTTTGGGCATATCTGGGTAGAAGTAGTTCTTACGGGCAAAACGGCTAAAAGGTGCAATAGAACAGTTCAGTGCAAGACCTATCTTGATTGTTGACTCAATCGCCTTCTCATTGACAACTGGAAGTGCGCCAGGCAAAGCCAAGCAAACTGGGCAGGTCTGTGTATTTGGCTCTGCGCCAAATGTTGTTGCACATGAGCAGAACATCTTTGAGTTTGTATTGAGCTCAACATGCACCTCAAGGCCCAGTGTTGGCTCGTACTTGGCGATCACATCATCATAGGTAAGTGCCATTTATGCCACACCCCCTAATGATGGAGCTTTAGAAAGTATTGGTGCGCCCCACTTTGAAAGTAAGGAGGCTTCAAGGGCTGCACCTGCTAGATAGAGACGTTGATCCTGCATGGCTGGCGCCATGATTTGGAAACCAACTGGCAAGCCATCCTCATCGGCTAGTCCGGCAGGCAGTGACATTCCGCAGATACCTGCAAGGTTTACTGGAATTGTTGCAACATCTGCCAAGTACATCGCCATCGGATCATCAACCTTTTCGCCGATCTTAAACGCTGTAGTTGGAGCTGTAGGTGATACGAGAACATCAGCCTGAGAGAAAGCCTTTGCATAATCTTGAAGAATTAAGGTGCGAATCTTCTGAGCGCTGCCGTAATACGCATCGTA
>CAIMCU010000128.1 GCA_903839585.1 uncultured Actinomycetes bacterium
AGTCTCCTTCGAGATTAGGGCTGTTATCTCATCGACCCTTGACATAAGAAGTTTGCTCCAGCGAAGTAGAACCTTTTTCCGGCCAGAAAATCCAAGAGCGATCCAAGCAGCAGCCGCATCTCGAGCGAGATCAACAGCTAAGTCGACCTCTGCTCGCTCTGTTACTTCGTAACTGCCAATAACTTCATTTGTCACAGGGTAGTGAGAATTAAAAGTAGCCATGGATAAAGACTAGACTCATCCCTATGTCGGAACCAGTCCGCCCCAGCACCGTTTTGCCCGCAATTCGTACGCCATTTACCGTAGAAACAAGTGATGGCGCCACCTTGATTGGCGAAGTAGCGGCACCGTTAGCAAACCCGACCGGCTCTCTTTTGATGTTCCATCCAAATCCAACAGGTGGCGGAATGATGGATAGCCATATCTATAAAAAAGCCTCTAACAGACTTCCAAGTATGGCTGGAATTACAACGGTTCGATTTAATACTCGTGGAACGACGAGTGAGAGCGGCGCTAGTACCGGAACATACGATGGTGGTGAGGCAGAGCGCTTTGATGTTGAAGCCATGGAGAGATTTGTTCTCGATGAGTTAAAACTAGAGAATGTATGGGTAGTTGGATGGTCCTTTGGAACAGAGATTGCTCTCAAGCATGTGCGAGATCGGCGCATTAAGGGGTTGATACTTCTGAGTCCACCGCTTATGAAGGCAGATGATGAGGATCTAATGCGTTGGAGCTTGGATGGTCGTCCCGTCACCGCGCTTATTCCAGAGTTTGATGATTACTTAAAGCCAGCTGAGGCAAAGGTCAGGTTTGCTCAACTTAAGCAGATTAACCTCATTAACGTTGATGGGGCGAAGCATCTATGGGTAGGCGAACCTTATGTGCACCGTGTACTGACTGAGATTACGAATATCGTTGCGCCGCAGAGATTGCCGCTGCCGCAGGAGATTTAAGCTATATCTGCTCTCGGAAAGACCACTTCATCAAGGATAAGAATAATTGATGCAGCAACTGGAACGGCTAGTAATCCACCAATTAATCCAAGAAGCGATGAACCGATAAGTGCAGAGACGATAGTAACCGCGCCCGGTACGTTAAGAGTTCGCTTCATAATCTTTGGAGTGACGATGTAGTTTTCAATCTGCACATAAACAACGTAAAGAACAAAGGCGATGACTCCGATGGCGATCGACTGAGTTAGGGCGATCAGAGTGACAACTGCGCATCCCAAAAAGTGACCAATAAGAGGAACGAGTCCACAGACCAGCACAATCATTGCAATGGCAAATGGAGAGGGCAGACCAAGAACCGCTGATAGCAGAAGAACAAATATCGCAGCTAAGAACGCGATAACAATTTGGCTACCGACGAATGCACCAATTCTTGAGATAACCGCGTTAGTTAACCGGGTGATGCGATCACGACGGCTTGCATGAACAAAGCGCATACTCATATTTACAGCCTCAGGAAGTGAGGTAATAAAGTAGAGAGTCAGAACTAAAACAGTGAGCGCGGTAAAGGTACCTGAAATAACAGATTTGCCAACACCTATTACTCCACCGAAGGTAGAGATAATAAGTGAGCCATCCTTTGTGTACATCTCTAACTTACTCTGCAAGGTCTGAATAATGTTGAACTGCTTATCTAACTCAGCCAACGCTGCATTACTCTTTAAATCATTTAACAATCCAGGCGCAGCATTAATGAGATTTGTTCCTTGCGAAACTACTGGTGGAATGACAACGGCGATAAAAAAGCCAAGAAAGAGAAATACTCCAACAAAGACCACACCGACAGCCTTTGCACGGGACATTCCTCTGTTTTGAACAGCTACAACCGCAGGATTTAAGCCGGTAGCTAAAAAGAGTGCAACAAGGATAAGTACAAAAATTTGACTTGTACTAGCAAGTGCTCGCATCAAGACGATTGCAATAAGTGCGCCAAGGGTTGCAATAAAGCCAAAGTAAAATGGATTTGTTCGATCGATTGGAGCACCTGCAACTCCAAAATCGCTCTTTTGAACAGCTTTACTTGGTTTGCGCTTAATGCGATCACTTATTGCCATGTCATACATTCTAGAGGCGTAAACACCGATATTCTGCTGCAATGGCGCTGCGCATAACAGGACTCGGTGAGGAGATAGCATCCATAACGGGGCTGCCGTGGCACAAGAGTTTGGAGGAGTGGCCCGAGGATCCGCTCCTTGCCGAAAAGCGCGGTATATCCCGCCACGTCGTGCGCCTAGTCCGGGCTTCAGAGGATTTTGATTCCGAGGTTTACGCCGTTAAAGAGACGGTTGCTGAGTTCGCTAACCGCGAGTACCGCACTTTGCGCGAGCTCGCCCAGCTTGGCGCACCAAGTGTTGAACCGGTGGCAGTCATTGAAGGCCGCCACAATGAAAAGGGTGAGGAGCTCCCGTGTGCACTAGCAACACGCTTTCTGCCTTATTCGCTTCCGTATCGAATTCTCTTAAGTGGTAAAGATGTAACTGCGCAGGATATGACGATGATGGCTAACGCTCTGGCCCTACTACTTGTGCGCTTGCATCTTCTTGGCTTTTGGTGGGGAGACTGCTCACTCTCCAATGCACTCTTTCGTAGAGATGCAGAGGCTTTTGCCGCTTATTTGGTTGATGCCGAAACGGGGGAGTTTCAAAAGCACCTAAGTGATGGACAAAGAGAACACGATCTTGAGATTGCGCACTTTAACGTCGCAGCTGAACTCGAAGATTTAAAGCTTTCAGGTGTTCTCTTCGCTGAAATGGATCCAGTTCGTGCAAGCGATGCCGTCATCAAAAGGTATCGAAGATTATGGTCTGCTCTTAAGGAGAAGCAGGTTCTAGATCCAAATGATCGCCACGCAGTCGAGCG
>CAIMCU010000129.1 GCA_903839585.1 uncultured Actinomycetes bacterium
CAAGAAGCGAGCGAGTAGCAAAGTACAACCAGCTGCTTCGTATTGAAGAAGAGTTAGCTGACGGCGCGGTCTACGCAGGTCGTCAGGCCTTCCCACGCTTTAAGGGATAAGTAATGAAACGACGACGTTCCTCCTACAAAAGCGCTCGTAGGCCAAATCGTCGTCGCTCATCTTCTCGTCGTGGTTCAGGCCGTTCACTTATCCTTGTGATTATTCTCTTTGGAATCACACTGGCTATCGCACCTCCTATCAAACACTTCTTCACACAACGCGCGCAGATAAATGCGTTAAGGGCTCAAGTCTCATCGGATCAAGCCGAGCTCTTGGAGGCCAAGAGAGAGCTAGAGCGATGGAAGGATCCGAACTACATCAAGTCACAGGCTCGTGAGCGTCTTCACTTTGTTCTTCCGGGGGAGCGTCAGTACATCGTCACAGGTGTTGAAGGCGAAGACTCCACGGCTTCAACAACAAAGGTCGCAGATCAACTTCCCGCTGATCAACCGTGGTACTCCAAACTCATTGCCTCAATTACAGAGGCAGGAACTTCGCCAAATGCCGGATAACAAAGCTTCACAAAAAGATCTCGATTGCATCGAGGGACAGCTCGGGCGTACACCACGTGATGTGCATGCGATTGCATACCGATGTCCATGCGGCAATCCTGCGGTTGTCGAGACTCCACCACGCTTAAGTGATGGAACGCCCTTTCCAACCTTTTACTACGCGACCTGTAATCGATTAACCGCTGCTATCTCAACCCTAGAAACCACTGGTCTTATGGAGGAGATGAACAAGAGGCTAGCAACGGATGCGGAGTTGGCAGGTGCATATGCAGCTGCACATGATGATTACCTCGCCGCGCGCGCAGCGCTAAGGATTGATGTTCCCGAAGTTGAAGGCGTCTCTGCGGGAGGAATGCCCAACCGAGTGAAGTGTCTGCACTCACTCATAGCGCACTCACTCTCTGCAGGTCCTGGAGTAAATCCACTAGGAGATGAAGCGCTTGCAAAACTTCCAGAGTGGTGGAAAAACGAACCATGCGAGTAGCAGCGATTGATTGCGGAACAAACTCACTTCGACTTCTTATTGCAGATATTCAAGGTGATTCATTTCGAGAAATAGTGCGTCTTATGGAGGTTGTCCGGCTGGGTCAAGGCGTCGATAAAACCGGTGAGTTTCATCCAGATGCGATAGCCCGCACACTCGCTGGTGTCGATAAGTTCGCTGCAGAGATAGCCAAACGTGGCGTTGAGAAGATTCGCTTTTGTGCAACTAGTGCCACAAGAGATGCAAGTAACCGAGATCTTTTCATTGAAGGTGTCTTTGAACGCTTAGGGGTTCGCCCTGAAGTCATCTCCGGAGAAGAAGAAGCCGCACTCTCTTTTGCAGGAGCGACAAAGGATCTTTCCACTTCAGATGCTCCCTTTCTCGTCGTAGATATCGGTGGCGGTTCAACGGAGTTTGTTATTGGTACTGATCGCGTGGAGTTTGCAAAGAGTGTGAACATCGGTTGTGTTCGAATGACAGAGCGTCACTTCACCGGTGGAGAACCCGAGCCTGGCGAGATTGCTGCAGCAACATTGGATATCGATGAAGCTATTGCTCAGGCTGCGAAAGTGGTTCCAATCAAGAGCGCCAAGACACTCATTGCAGTAGCTGGCACAGCAACCACCGTTGCAGCCGCAGCTCTTGAGCTCGCAGAGTATGACCGTTATGCAATTCATCTTTCACGAATATCTGCGGAGAAGGTTCATGCAGCCTCCAAGATGTTCTTTAAGTTAAACCATGATGATCGATCAGCACTTGGCTATATGCACCCCGGTCGAGTAGATGTAATTCCTGCCGGAGCACTTGTTCTCTCACGCATCATGATGGCAACTGGTGCAACTGAGTTTGTGGCCTCAGAGTCAGATATTCTCGACGGCATGGCTTGGTCGCTTGCTTAAGGGAAAGCTCGATGGATTGACCATAAGTTTTTAGAAGTAGACTCTGGCGTTGATTGATTCGCCCTCGTAGCCCAATGGCAGAGGCAGAGGACTTAAAATCCTCCAAGTGTGGGTTCGACCCCCACCGAGGGCACCACGCTTCAAGCTTTAGAAATCCCGGTGAATGGTGCGCAAATGCCACCTCTAAGGTGACCGCAGAGCAAATCTCTGCAATTCTTTATCCATAGTTCACAAGAGGCCTATCTCTTGGGAAAACTTCCATGAAAGGGAGACAATGCAAAGCTCAAACCCAGTTCTAACTCGTGGTCGCGGATTCGCGGCGATGAACGGAACCCAGACTGATCCTCTCGAAGCAGCGTATTCAGCACCTTCAGCATCTGCGGTATCAACCGGCAGAATGACAATTGAAGATGTTGTGATGCGTACTGCAACACTGTTCGTAGTGCTAGTAGCTGTAGGAAGCGTTGCTTGGGGAATGAACCTGGGTGGCGGAGCACTTCTTATTGGATTTGGTGGAGGATTTGTCCTCGCATTAGTTAACTCATTTAAGAGGGTAGTAAGTCCTCCTCTTGTTGTGGCGTACGCAGCCTTTCAAGGTTTAGCACTCGGATCAATTAGCCGCGTATTCAACGATGTATATCCAGGAATCGTTAGCCAGGCAATCATTGGAACACTTTGTGCATTTGGCGGAATCCTCGTTGCTTATCGCAGCGGAAAGATTCGCGTTACACCTAAGTTCACTCGCATTATGTTCGGTGCGCTCATCGGCTACATGGCTTTTGGACTTGTCACTTTGTTTACAGGTTTCCCAGGTGGAAGCACTGGAACATTGATCGCTGTTGCAGGTGTTGCTCTAGCAACCTTCTTCCTAGTTCTAGATTTCGATCAGATTGAGAAGACCATTGCAATGGGCGCTCCACGTGAAGAGTCATGGCGTATGGCCTTTGGCTTGATGGTAACTATCGTATGGCTCTACCTAGAGGTTCTACGTCTGTTATCAATACTTCGTAGCAACGACTAATAGTTAAAGTAAATTACCCGAGATGAGATTTTCTCGTCTCGGGTAATTTTATTGCCAAAATCAGGGCGATAGCGAAGACAACTCCAGAGACTGTAAAGGAGCTTCGATATCCGTAATGATCTGAGATAAATCCAACAACTATTGGTCCCACCATCATTCCTGCATCCCCTGCCATTTGGAAGAGGGCAATTACCTGACCGCCCTTACCCTTAATGACATCTCCAACGATGCTTGCAGGGGTAGTACCCAAGAACGCTCCACCGATACCGAGTACGGACATCGAAAGCAGATACATCCAAATATTTGTAGTCAAAACCATAACCAGAACACCAATGAGGACTGTAGAGGATCCAATAATCGCTGCGTACCTACGCCCACGATTATCAGATAGACGTCCAGCTTTAAGCAGTAGAGCTCCTTGGAATATCGCCGAGAGGGTAAATCCAAAACCAACAACAGCGGCGGTAGAACCGAGCTCCTCTGTTACAAAAAGTGGAAGGATTGAGGAGCGCAGCCCAAATAAAATCCAGCTCGCCACAAAAGAGATGATGAGTGCGTATCGGTAGGGCTTAATCGCTAAAGCATCTCGCAACCGTGTGATCTCAACATGGTTGCTCTCCTTGTTTCGAGCCTGCAAATGTGAGCTTGTGAAGAAAAAGAAGGCGATTGTTCCAGAGATCAAGAGTGTAAATGAGTACACGAAAAAAGGTGCTCGTGGAGAAATAGTTGTGAGCGCACCACCCATAGCCGGACCGGCAACCGCACCAAGTAGAAAAGCACCGTTGTATACCGATTGAGCATGAGCTCTCTTTGAATCATCGACAGATCTCAAGATTACCGAACCCGCTGCGACTGAAAACATTGATGAACCTAAGCCACCTGCCGCTCTAAAAAAGAGTAACTGCTCATAGTTTTGAGCAAGTCCAGCCAATAGAACGGAGATTGAGACAATAAGTACACCTGATGCAAAGACCGATCTCTCACCAAATCTGTCGACTAATTTGCCTGAGAATAGTCCAGATGCAAACCTGGTCACCGCAAAGGCGGAGATGATTAAACCAACAGCTGCATGGCTAACCCCGAAAGAGCTAGCAAATACAGGGATAGCGGGTACTACGATTCCAAAGCCGACCGCTACAAAAAAAGATGCTCCAACAAGAACGTTTACTTCGCGTGGAAGATCTGAGAGTGGGTTCTTAAACAATCTTTACCCGAGTGACTCTCCAGCGGCATCTTCGCGAGCAGCTGCATAATCTTTACTTGTACGCAAAGGAAGCTCGCGCAGAAGGAGTGCAAGAATGAAACCTAAAGCGGTAACTGGAGCAGCCGCTAAGAAGACGATCTGGAAAGAGTGAACGAAGGCATCTATAGCTGTAGTTTGAATTACAGGAGGAAGGGTCTGCAGTACAGCCGTGTTGTTTTGAATACCCTCTAACTTAGCTAGATCAAAGCCTGCAACCGCACCTGGATTAGTTGCAGTGAGCTCTTGGAAGTTAGTGGTGAGGTAATGTCCAACTCGGTTAGTTAGAATTGTTCCGAAGATCGCAGTACCAAAGACGCTGCCTAGGGATCTAAAGAAGGTATTTGAGCTTGTCGCTACCCCCATGTCCTTAAACTCCACTGAGTTTTGAAGAGCGATAACAATCGTCTGCATAGATAGACCAAGTCCTGCACCAACTAGAACAGCAAAGATTGAGAGTTGCCAAAACGGCGTATCAGCGTTCAAGGTGACCATAAGAAGAAGCCCCAGCGTCATAATCGCAGTTCCAGCGATTGGGAAGCGCTTGTAATGCCCATGTTTAGTGATCTGTTTACCGCTAAATATCGAGGTAGTAACG
>CAIMCU010000130.1 GCA_903839585.1 uncultured Actinomycetes bacterium
GCCTTCGACGTTTACTCGGGTCTTCTAGCAAGTTTGGGCTTTTGGTTTGTTCAAGTCGCCTCGGGCAACGTCTCAAGCTTTAGAGACTTACTAGTGCTTGTAGCGGTTGCGATTGCGTGGGTTGGTCCGGCTCTTTTTGCTGCGATATATAAAGAGTTTGTCGCTAGAGATATGCGCAAAGAGATCGCGATTGTCCTTTCTGGAATATCTGGGGGAGTGCTTTTCTTCTTCGGGCAACAGTTAGCTAACTCATTGCTCTATACAGATGCAGGCCAGCGCAAGGTATCCATTCTCGCTATGGCAGTTGTTGGAATAAGCGTTGCTCTTAAGGGCGCTGCCGATGTCTTTCTTCTTGAAACTTTGGAGAACCCAGCTAAACCAATCGTTGATGAGCGATTCGAGATTGTTCGAGTGAGCTCTCCTAAAGCAGCCTTTGCGGTTATCGTTTCAACATTTATCTTTATGTATATCTGGACATCATCAGCGCAGAAAGCTCTGATTCTGGCTGCATTGTTTACGCTTCCTTACATTCTGCTCTTTGTGAGATTCAACGAGATGAGTGGCCAGAAGCTGCCACTACCTAAGCGCAATATCCTGATTGAGTCCTTGGTAATTACCGGTATTACCTTCGTTATCTACCGGGAGATCAGCAACCAACCCCTTCTTTTGAGCGAACGTGGCTACCTTTTCATGCTTTTAGCCGCAATCCCTGCTGGCTTACACGCCTTCTACAGCGCCATTTGTTCATCGCTAGAGGATAGGGAGATAATAAGCGCATGAAGAGACTCTTCGTTGTCCTTGCGATTCTTTCGCTAACCCGCATTGGGTTTGCATACGCGGACACAACTATTACCAACTCAACTTCATATGTGATGGGAACAAACGCTGAGTTTGTTAAAGCTCTTAACCTTGCAATCGTTGTTGCAGGTGGATCACCAGGTCCAGCAGGCCCCGCAGGTGCAGCTGGTGCGCCAGGCGCAGCAGGTGTTGCAGGTGCACCGGGAGTTGCAGGCGCAGCAGGTCCAGCAGGAGCACCGGGTGCTCCCGGAGCACCAGGTGCACCAGGATCACCTGGGTCAGGCGGATCAGGTGCAAGCGGCAGTGCGACTGGTGTTTACACATTAGTTGATGGGCAACTTAATTTAGCCTCATGTGATGCGGATATGTCTGCATCAATTGGTTTACGAACCAAGTATGTAAGTGGGGTATTTAAAGTTGAGAAGATAAACATCTCAAATCTTGATGTAAATTGTGGAGGAAAGACTCTTTATGTAATCTTCACAATGACCACTGCGAACTCAAGCTACTACTCAAATGGAGATACGGTCGAGTGCAAGGCTGTTGTTCCAAATAGCGGAACAAGCCATATTTTCTCTGCTGTAGACACGTCTATTACTTGCTCCAAAGATGATTTCTCAACAAGTTTTGCACTACTCAATATCCGTACATCTGATTTCAGCAACACACTCGGTTTTAGAGTGACAGGATAGTAGGGACAGACATGGCTACGAAGAAGAATGAAGAGGTAGAGGCACCTAAGCTCTCGAAACTTCCCCTGCCACTTTCTGATCAACCACTTGTTATTGATCTTCCAGATGGACAAAAACTTGTTATCGGAAAGATGACGCAAGGAAGTGTTATTGAGGTTGCAACGTGGCGTGGAACTGGTCGACCAGACTCTCGCACAAGCCGCTTGATGCTCGGAATGAGTGTTGCAGACTCGGGAGCGCCATCGGTAACTAGTGACTCAAACCAATCAGATGCATCACAGGCTCCTGCTGGAAAACAAGAGCCCCTCGATGTTGCAAAAGCGCTCTTGCAAAAGTTAGTTAAAAATGTTGTCACACTTGTTCAGGGCGCTGTCACAAAAATATCTGAACTAATTTCACAAAGAACTGCTTCGAAAAAGCGTCCATCTGCGCCAAAGAGTATTGAAGATGTAAAGGCTCATCCTGTCTCTGAGGATGCCGAGATTGAAGCATGGCTCAATAAGATCACTGAGAAGGCGGAGAAGAAGTCAGCCCGTGCGGCAATTGCTGCAACAAAGGGTTCAACAGTCAAAAAGACCCCTTCAAAGCGGACTTCAGCGGCTAAAAAGCCAAGTAAGAAAAGATAGTTAGGTTAGACTTCTCACATGAGTTCATCGCTAGTAAAAAAGCTAGGAATCGTTGCGTTAGTACTCGCAGTATTCTTCGCTCTCGGATTTCGCGTTGGACACCCTGAAAATGGATTAAAGAGCGCACTTGGCTCTGCAAAGTCCAGCCTTGCAATCTATAAGACCGTGGGTCAGGCAGAGATCGGATCTAAGGTTCTTGTTGATGTAAAGGATGTCGGTCTAGGACTCGGTATTGCAAAGTCTGCAAGTGGCGGAAACGTCGATGTTGATCTTGGATACACCTTTGTGCGCGTTTCACAAAAAGATGTTCAGGGTAAGTTA
>CAIMCU010000131.1 GCA_903839585.1 uncultured Actinomycetes bacterium
CAAGAAGCCAGGCAACTTCAAGAAGGTAACTTTGGCTGTTCGCGGAAACGACACATCTGATATCTGGAATCCACGTGGAACCAACTATCCAACTTACAAGTCGGTCCCTTTTCAAACTGTGAATTTGAAACGAGTCAAAAAGTTTTGTGACCTGGTTCTGTACTCTCTAACATTTAATAACGATCTTGAGGCCGACCTACGATCTCTGCAAGCTTACAAAGAGTTCCGCATGGAGGCTGCCGACCTCGGCGTCCGCCACTTTATGGAGGTTTTTAATCCGAACGCTCCAGTTGGCATGAAGAAGAGTGATGAGCCAAGCATGGTTAACGATCACATTATTCGTACACTCGCAGGTGTTACCGAGGCTGAGCGTCCAGTCTTCCTAAAGATTGCATACAACGGGGGCAAGCATCTTCGTGAGTTGGTAGAGCACGACTCATCAACAGTTGTTGGACTTCTAGGTGGATCTGCAGGTACTACTCGCGACACCTTTGAGCTTCTACATCGTGGAGAACAAGCTGGAGCACGTGTTGCACTCTTCGGTCGCAAAATTCAGCGCGCTGAATCACAGACCGACATTGTTCGCTTAATGCGACCTGTCATCGAAGGAAAAATCACGCCTGTTCAAGCTGTTGAGGATTACCACTCCGCATTGGCTAAGTTAAAGATCACTCCTACGCGTACATTGAAGTCCGATCTGCAAATCACAGATCCTGCCCTTCTCGGAGAGTAAGTGCGTAGCGGGGTTCTTTGCGTAGGAACAATTACAGTTGACCACGCAAAGAAGATTGAACATCTGCCAGAGCTAGAAACCCTTGTCATAATCGATGAGGTTTCAAGTAGCACGGGTGGCCCGGGTCTAAATATCGCCTTCGATCTGAAGCAGCTAGATCCCAGCCTTTCTGTTGAAGCTATCGGATGTCTGGGTAGTGACACCGATGGAGAGTTCATTCTCGAGCAAACAAAAGCTTTTGGTCTTGTCAATGATCGGATGCAGCGCTCTGACTCAAAGTTAACCGGCTTCACCGACGCCCTGACCTTAAAAGCTAACGGCAAGAGAACATTTCTTTTCCATACTGGTTCTAATGATGAACTAAGTTTTGACTCCATCGATATCGATTTGCATCATCCTAAGATTCTTCATATTGGTGCACCTGGCATCCACGCCCAGATGGACTCTACAGATGCGCAAGGTGAATCAGGTTGGGTACGAGTTCTAAAGCGTGCCCGAGATCTAGGAATCGAAACTAACCTTGAGATGATCCACTTAGATGCTGAAATCGAAAAGGCGCTAGTTCTACCCTGCTTACCTTTCCTCTCATCAATTATTATCAATGAGTCTGAAGCAGGCGCACTCGTTGATATTCCAATTAAAGTAGATGGCGCTGATGCCGAGGTCGATTGGATAACCTTGGAATCAATCGCAAGAAAACTCATCTCCCTAGGAGTTTCTCGGCTTGCTGTAATTCATACCCCCGCTGGTTCAGTGGCTGCAGACTCAAGTGGAAATACGTGGAGACAGGGATCGGTAAGGGTTCCGAGTTCAAAGATAAAGGGCACTACTGGAGCAGGCGATGCATTTGCATCAGGTGTTATCTATGGACTTCATGAGTCCTGGCCTGTTGCCGACTGTCTCGAACTTGGCGTTGCAACAGCTGCGCAAAATATTCAATCTGTAAAGACTGCAGCCGATATCGCTTCATTCACCCAGTGCTTAACCTCTGCTCGAAGCCTAGGATATCGAGATTCAACAAAGTAAGTTGTCAGCGCTTCTGACTAGACTTTGTTTTACATGAATCACACATCGCTTTTTGACACTACCTTCGTCGTACTCGATCTCGAGACTTCGGGTGGCTCCCCCGGTGCAGGAGCAGGAATCACTGAGATCGGGGCTGTAAAGATCCGTGGTGGTCAAACAATCTCTGAGTTTTCAACATTCGTAAACCCTGAGAGTCAGATCCCTGACTTCATCACAGAGCTAACCGGCATCACCGATGAAATGGTCGCGACAGCCCCAAAGATTGAACAACTGATTCCCTCCTTGTTTGAATTCATCGGCTCGCATCAGGAGACCGTAATCGTGGCTCACAACGCATCCTTTGATTTAAGTTTCCTTAAAGCTAGCGCTAAGAAGTTCGAGTACGAATGGCCGCAGTACTTAATCCTCGATACGGTCAAGCACGCGCGTCACGTCTTTGCTAAGGATGAGGTAGGAAACTACAAACTTGGCACTCTGACCGCCTTCTTGGAGACAAAATCAACACCATCACACCGTGCATTAGATGATGCTCGCGCTACGGTGGAGCTACTCCATGCAATTATCGAAAGGTTCGGGGACCTGGGAGTTCACACTCTCGGTGAGCTTCTCAACTTCAAGCGAAAAAGGTAGTTACCTCTTTGAAATCTCCTGGGTTAACTCAGCCCACTTGCGCAATAGATCGCGGCTAGCCCCAGAGTCCACCGCCTTGGTTGCCCTTGTTAATCCACTCTGTAAGCGTTGATGTAAATCTAAGTGGTGCTCATTCTCATACGCCGCGATCGCCGCAGCAGCGTTAAGCAAAACCGCATCACGAGGAGCGCCGAGTTCACCATCAAAGATTGCTCTGGTTACAGCTGCATTGAACTGTGAATCCCCACCAACAAGGGCTGCGATAGGTGCGTTTGCTAAGCCGAAATCCTTTGCATCGATTCGATCACTTGTTATCTCCCCATTACCGATTGTAAGGACGGAGGTTGCGCCATCAAGTGTTATCTCATCGAGTCCATCATCTCCTCGGAAGACAAAACCATCCACTCCCCGATCACTTAACACCTGTGCCATGACCAGGTGCATACGATCATTTGCAACGCCAATCGCCGCAGCCTTGGGTCTGGCTGGATTAGCCAAAGGACCCAAAATATTGAAGACGGTTGGAACACCCAGCTCTTTTCGAGCAGGTGCAGCGAATCTCATAGCTGGGTGAAAGTTCGGTGCAAAACAAAACCCTATTCCAAGCTTTTCAAAACTTTCTTGTACTCCCCTGCCATCTAAAGTGATCGCAACTCCTAAAGCTTCGAGAAGATCGGCTGCACCTGATTTGGATGAGGCGGCTCTATTGCCGTGTTTAACAACCTTGGCCCCAGCTGATGCAGCGATAATCGCTGCAGTAGTTGAGATATTGATTGTGTGAGCGCCATCGCCTCCTGTGCCAACGGTGTCTACTGCTCGTTCGGTAATGGTGATCGGCGCGCTGTGTCTATACATCTCTGCAACAAGTGCGCCTACCTCTTCTGCGCTCTCGCCCTTTTCCTTTAATGCAAGGAGGAAGGTTTTGATGCTCTCGATTTGTGCGTTACCTTCAAGAATTTCACGCATAACCGCCTGTGCCTGCGAAGGCTCAAGATCAAGACCTGTGTTGAGTCTTTCAATATAGGCATCCCAGGTCATAAAGAACCCTTGATACTTAAGAGGTAGCTAACGCTGATGTTCGCAGTAGGTCGGCTACGGTACTTGCTAAGGTAAATGGATCCACGGGGTGAGAGATGCTTGCCTCTGCGCGCGACCATGCTGCTAACCATGCATCTTGGGGTCTTCCCGTAATGAGTAAAACAGGCGGGCAGTTAAAGACCTCATCTTTGAGCTGACGGGCGATGCCCATCCCGCCTTCGGGTACAGCTTCACCATCTAGAATGAATAGATCGGCTTTGAACTTTCCATCGACACCATTGCGTTCAATGTATTGGCGAAGGGCAGCCCCTGTCGCAAACTCAATAACCTCATGCTCCCCTAGGTCGTTGGCAACCTTTTTTCCAAGCGCTGAGATGATCGCTTGGCGAACCGAGGAGTCATCGGAGTACAGGATGATCTGGCTCTTGCGGGGGCTGGTCATGGGCGCCAGTCTAATCAAAGCTTCACCAAAATCGAACCTGACTAGGTGCTCTCTCAGTGGCTTTTCAAGTGACCCGTTTCACCTGCTTCAGTGAGGAAAAGGCCCACGAAGAGCGCTCCAGGAATAGGCTCCCGAGCCTCTTTTCGGGAATACTTGCCCGCATGACCAGCACAACCTTGGGCGCTCCCCACAAGATAACTAGGCCAAACCTGGTCGCGGTTGGAACGATTGTTTGGCTATCGAGTGAGTTGATGTTCTTCGCAGCTTTGTTTGCAATGTATTTCACTACCCGAGCAGTACAAGGTCCATCTGTTTGGTTAATGTCTACCGAGATGCTCAATATTCCATTCGCTGCGATCAACACAACAGTTTTGGTGCTCTCATCGGTAACGTGCCAGTTCGGTGTTTTTGCCGCAGAGCGTTTTCAGGCAAAGCGAACCGGTTCGCTGTTGAATATCAAGCTTTGGGGAATGCGTGAATGGTTCTCTCTTACATTTCTCATGGGCGCATTCTTTATTTCGGGCCAAATCTATGAGTACGCAGAACTAACTCGCGAAGGCCTAACCCTTGCCTCCAACGCCTATGGTTCGGTCTTCTATATCGCTACCGGTTTCCACGGATTGCACGTTACGGGCGGACTTATTGCCTTCCTCATCGTCATGATTCGAGTCTCCAAAGCCCGCCGATTTACACATCAGCAAGCCACTACAGCAATCGTCGTTTCTTACTATTGGCACTTCGTTGATGTTGTTTGGATCGCATTATTCTCTGCTATTTATTTGATCAAGTGAAAGGAAGAATGTGAAGCGTCTATCTCGTTTTCGTCGCCATAATGCGGCAGGTCCACTTCTTCTAATTTTTGCTCTCTTTGGAATAGGTACAACATTTTCGGTTGCAGATGCAAGCACATCTACTCCCATGACAGCTGAGGCTCGAACCGCAGCAATCGAAGAAGGTCGACAGCTATTTCTTAAAGGTTGCTCTTCCTGCCACGGTTTAAATGCAGAAGGAGCAGCGATTGCGCCATCACTCATTGGCGTTGGGGCAG
>CAIMCU010000132.1 GCA_903839585.1 uncultured Actinomycetes bacterium
GAAACCCTCAGCGCCCACAACCTTTAGGTACTTTTCAATCTCTAATTCATAGATTAACTCCACACCATCTTCGGGGTCGATTTGTTCACCTTTGAAGTCAAAGCGCAAACCTTTAATCACATGAATTGATGGCGCGTTGTCAGGTGCGACTGTGTATCGAAGAGTTTTAACCCCTGGAAAGCTTGAGATCCAGTTCCAAGATCCGAGAAGTAACTCTTTTCCAAACCCCTGATTTTGCTTCTGTGGCACGATCCCGTATCCGATTTCAATCATTCCATTCGTATCTGGAAAGTCATGAAATCCAGATGATCCGACAATCTCTCTCGTAGCTTTCTCAACCGCTATAAAAAGCCCTATCTCTGCAAATGATGGATCAGCATTTACTCTAGGAATTCTATGCCGCATTGGATTTGGACCCTCGATCAGATGTTTATAAGGATTACTAAATCCATCCCAACCAGGCTCTAATCCTGATGCGTAAGTTTGATACTCATCTAAGGAAAGGGAGCGGCAGGACAATCTGGCCGTTTCGAACGAGGACATGTCGGAAAGCATACATATTCCCAAGAACGCATAATGTATCGATTGGCCACGAGTGTGTTATCCACTAGAATTTCCCCAGAACGTTCAAGATTTTAAAGTTAAATATGGGTCGGGAGGCGATGATGAAAGCCAGCCTAAGTGACCAAAGATCGATTCTTGATATTCAAAACTTTGACTTCACAACATCTACTCTGAGCAATAAAGCCAATACCCTTCCAGAGATTGCAGAGATTAACTCGCTGACAATTAAGCAGAATAATGCGCGAGATCTTCGCATCGCTGCAGAAACAGAGCTCAACGATGTTAAGCGCGAGCTTGCAAGAGCTGAAGGTGATGTAGAGCAGATAGTTACACGTATTACTCGAGATGAGGCCAGACTTTCCTCCGGCAATAGCGCAGCAAAGGAGTTAGAGCAGCTCCAACATGAACTTGGCACTTTAGGCGCACGCAGAAGCGAGCTAGAAGAGGTCGAACTCGAAATTATGATGCGCGTTGATGGAATCAAGGCTCGCATCGATGAACTCAAGAACCAGGAGAGTGAGTTCGCACTTGAAATTGCGAACTTAGAGATTCGAAAAGAGAACGCCCTTACCGTCATTGGTGCTGATTTAGAAGCGATCGCCCAGGATAGAGCCCGCACTATTTCCTCAATCGATAAAGCCCTTGTTGAGCTCTACGAGAAGATTAAGTCCAACAACAATGGAACAGGTGCCGCAGCCTTGGTGGGAAATCAATGCAAAGGCTGCCACTTAACAATCAACACGGTAGAGCTCCAGAGAATCTCAGGACTTCCTGATGATGAGTTAGTCCGGTGCGAAGAGTGCCGCTGCATACTGGTGAGGGACCATTAATTTATGGCTCGTCACTTCAAATTAACTGCAGATGGTGGCTCTCGAGGTAATCCCGGTCCAGCTGGTTATGGCGCTGTTGTTACAGAAAATGGAAAGATCCTTGCGGAGTTATACGACGTCATCGGAGTTGCAACGAACAATGTGGCTGAGTACAGCGGCTTATTAGCTGGACTTACCTTTATAAACAACTTAGATCCACTGGGTACCGTCGAGGTGCACATGGATAGCAAGTTAGTAGTCGAGCAGATGTCAGGACGTTGGCAGATAAAGCATGCAGATATGCGTGAGTTAGCCAAGAAGTGCAGAGATGCTCATACCGCCTCACTCGTTGAGTACTCATGGATTCCACGTGATCAAAACTCTCATGCAGATCGCCTTGCCAATAAGGCTCTCGATGGTGGAGTAGCTAATGAGCCGGTAAAGGTAATTCAGGAGAACTACTTATCTGATCGACTTCGTGGCAGTGAAGTACCAACGATGGTTTATTTAGTGCGCCATGGTGAAACAATCTTGACCCCTGAACGAAAGTTCTCAGGTACAGGAACACTCGATCCAGAGTTAACCAAAGCGGGACTAGTACAAGCACAAGCGGTAGCAAGAGAAGTCGCTAAGTTAGAGCCAGAGGTTTTGATCGCCTCACCACTTCGACGTACCTCTCAAACTGCACAAGCTATAGCCGATGCAACAGGACTTGAGATTGTTTACGATGAAATTTGGTTCGAACTATCCTTTGGAAACTGGGATGGCTTTTCAGCCGATGAGATACGCGCCCAACATCCAGGTGAGTACCAAGCCTGGCTTAACTCAACCTCTTACGCACCTGAAGGTGGAGAGTCATACGACCAAGCTGCAGAGCGCGTAGATGATGCTTTAGAGAAACTTGTTTCGCAGTACCCGGGTAAGCGCGTTGTTGTTGTTACTCATAATGGAATTATCAAGTTAGCTGCTGCGCTGGCAACAGGTGCACCTACCCAGGCCGTCTTTCACTTGGATGCAGGCCCATGCTCTCTATCAAGTATTTCAATCTGGCCATCAGATGGCTTGCGTGCACTCCGTAGCTTGAACGAGCGCGGCCACCACCGCTAAGCATTAACCACCATGGCCAAGAGTTCAACCGTTGTCATTATTCCAACATACAACGAGGCTGAAAGTATTCGTATCCTGCTTACAGAGCTTCTTGAACTCGATGCTGATTTTATTCTCGTCGATGATGCGTCTATCGATGGCACCGCAGGTATCGCTAAGGAGATTGCTCAATCACGGTTGACGGTGCTTTCACGTCCGTCAAAGCTAGGGCTAGGTAGCGCATATATCGCTGGCTATACCTTTGCACTTAGTCAAGGTTATTCAACTTTGATTCAAATGGATGCAGATGGGTCACACCAAGTAAGAGACCTTGTATTGATGAAGAAAAAGTTTGATGCAGATCAAAGCATCGACCTGATAATTGGTTCACGTTGGATTCCTGGGGGCAGTGTTGAGAACTGGCCAAAGCAGCGTGAGTATCTTTCGAGAGTAGCGAATAAGTACTCAAAACTTGCACTTGGGGTAAAGGTAAATGACATGACTGCAGGGTTTCGCATTTACCGCTCATCTTTGTTAAAGAGAATGAACCTGGATCTCATTACATCTGAGGGTTATAGCTTTCAGATTGAGATGACCCGTGAGGCTGACCGAATAGATGCAAATATTGTTGAGTATCCGATTACCTTCGTTGAACGCAGTTTCGGTAAAAGCAAGATGAGCCCAGAGATTGTGCGAGAGGCGATATTAAAGGTGTCACAGTGGGGGATTCGGCGCCTCTTTCCATAAGTAATCCCTCCCAGATACTGTGTCCCCATGACATCTAACCCGCGCATTTTGCATGCAGCTACCGGATCGAAACTGACAGCAAAGGGTTGGGGCCAGGAAGCAGCTATTCGAATGCTGCATAACAACTTAGATCCCGCAGTAGCAGAGCATCCAGAGAACTTAGTTGTTTACGGTGGCACAGGTAAGGCTGCACGAAACTGGCCGTCCTTTGATGCGATTGTAAAAAGCCTGACAAATCTTAAGGATGATGAAACTTTATTAGTCCAATCTGGAAAACCTGTTGGCGTATTCCAAACACACGAATGGGCGCCAAGAGTTTTAATCGCTAACTCAAACCTCGTTGGTGACTGGGCTAACTGGCCAGAGTTTCGCAGATTAGAGCACTTAGGTTTAACGATGTACGGTCAGATGACAGCTGGTTCATGGATCTACATCGGGACTCAAGGAATTTTGCAGGGAACATACGAAACCTTTGCCGCGGTTGCGCAAAAACGATTCAACGGAACGCTCCAGGGAACTCTGACCCTTACAGGCGGATGTGGCGGTATGGGCGGAGCCCAACCATTAGCTGTCACCATGAACGGTGGAGTCTGCTTGATTATCGATATCGATAAGACCCGTTTGGAAAAACGGATTGAAACACGATACCTAGATGAGATCGCAGACAACATCGATGACGCGGTTGAGCGCGTGCTTAAAGCTAAGAGTTTAAAGATTCCACTTTCCGTAGGACTTGTCGGAAACGCAGCTGAGCTATTTCCACTACTTCTTTCGATGGATGTTCCTATCGACATTGTTACCGATCAAACCTCAGCACACGATCCTTTTTCCTATATTCCAATCGGTGTAGATGTTGCCGAAGCTGCACAGATGGCCAAAGATAACCCTACCGACTTCACGAAGAGATCTCAGGAGTCAATGGCCAAGCACGTAGAGGCGATGGTTGGCTTTATGGATAAAGGCGCCGAGGTTTTTGATTACGGAAACTCAATTCGTGATGAGGCACGTCAAGGTGGATACAGCAGAGCCTTTAACTTCCCAGGGTTTGTTCCTGCCTATATCCGACCACTTTTCTGCGAAGGTAAGGGACCCTTTAGATGGGTTGCACTCTCTGGAGATCCGAAGGATATTTACCGAACCGATAAAGCCGTTCTCGATCTCTTTCCAGAGAATGAGGGCTTGCATCGATGGATCACCATGGCGCAGGAGAAGGTTGCCTTCCAAGGATTGCCAGCGAGAATCTGCTGGTTAGGTTACGGAGAGCGAGACAAAGCCGGTCTTGCATTTAATGATTTAGTTGCAAAAGGTGAGGTCTCTGCGCCGATTGTTATCGGACGTGATCACTTAGATTGTGGCTCTGTTGCATCCCCTTACCGCGAAACAGAGGCGATGCTCGATGGCTCCGATGCGATTGCAGATTGGCCGCTACTGAATGCAATGGTAAATATCTCATCAGGTGCTTCATGGGTCTCACTTCACCATGGTGGCGGAGTTGGCATGGGTCGCTCTATGCACGCAGGACAGGTTTCTGTTGCTGATGGAACAAAGTTAGCTGCGCAAAAGCTTGCACGTGTATTGACCAACGATCCAGGAATGGGAGTAATCCGTCACGCAGATGCTGGGTATGAGCATGCAATCGATACCGCACATCAACGCCATGTTCACGTGCCGATGCTGGATACAGAATGACCTCAAAGCTTTTATTTAATATTGGGCAGTTAGTTACAAATGATCCAGCACATGATGGAACTAAGTTGGGCATCATCCATGATGCAGCTCTCCTTATCGAGGACAACGTCATCGCTTGGGCTGGCCCTAACTCACAAGCACCGACCCACCACATTAAGAGCCGTATAGATGTACATGGATTAGCTGTAGTTCCTGGCTTCGTCGATAGCCACACACACATGGTTTTTGCAGGGGACCGGTCACAGGAGTTTCGAGCAAGGATGCTGGGTGAGAGTTACTCAGCCGGTGGAATCATGCAGACGGTTGAGAAAACCCGTGCTGCAAGTGATGAAGAGCTAACTCGCAACGCTGGTGCCCTCTTTGACGAGGCAAACGCCTCAGGAAGTACGACTATTGAGTGTAAGTCGGGATACGGATTAACCGTTAAGGATGAACAACGTTCATTAGAGATCGCTAAATCATTTACAGATGAAACCACATTTCTAGGTGCTCACGTCATTCCTGCTGAACACAGGATGAGCCCCAAGGATTATGTGGAGCTAGTTACCGGCCCAATGTTGGATGCGGTGCTCCCATACGCTAAATGGATCGATGTGTTTTGCGACAAAGGATCCTTTTCTGTTGAGGATGCGCGAACTATCTTGAAAGCTGGAATGGCTAAAGGGCTTCTTCCAAGGTTGCATGCAAATCAACTACAGCAAAGCCAAGGAATCGCATTAGGCGTAGAGCTTGGAGCTGCCTCCGTAGATCATGTGACGCACTTTAATGAAAAGGACATCCAACTCTTATCAGGATCAAATACTGTTGCAACGCTTTTACCTGGCGCTGAGTTTTCTACACGCTCTGTCTACCCTGATGTTAGAAGGTTGCTAGAGGCAAACATCACCGTAGCCCTTGCCTCAGATTGCAACCCGGGAAGCTCTTACACAACAAGCATGCCTTTCATGATTGCTCTGGCTGTAAGGGATATGCACTTCTCTCCAGAGCAGGCGCTGTGGTCTGCAACAATGGGTGGAGCAAAAGCTCTGCAACGAAGCGATGTTGGTCATCTCTTTGAGGGCGCGCTTGCTGATTTTGTTGTTTTGAAGGAAAAATCCTATATTCACCTGGCATACCGTCCAGGTGTGAACTTAATAGAACAGGTATGGCGCAATGGCATCAAAATCAAGTAGAACGGTAAAGCTTTCAACATCTGGAGTCAGTTTTGCTGACGTCATTGATGTTGCACGTTTTGATGCGAAGATCGAGCTAACACCCGAGGCGATTGCTGCAATGGAAACCTCCCGTTCCTTTATTGAAGGTATCGCAGCTGGTCAGAGCGCGGTTTACGGTGTCTCAACAGGCTTTGGTGCTTTAGCAAACCGCAAGATTGAGGTTGAAGATAGAGCGCAACTTCAGAAATCCCTGATTCGCTCACATGCTGCTGGTGTTGGTCCTGCGGTAGAACGAGAAGTTGTTCGCGCGCTGATGTTTCTTCGTCTTCGCACGATGGCTTCTGGTCGCACAGGTGTACGAGTTGCTCTAGCGCAGAAATACATCGAGTTTCTCAACAAAGGAATAACCCCTGTAGTTCCTGAGTTTGGATCCCTGGGTTGTAGTGGAGATTTAGCACCACTGTCTCACTGTGCACTTGCGATTATGGGAGAAGGTCGCGTTCATGATGCCAACGGAGTTGAACTTGCAACGCAGAATGCTTTGAAAGCTGCCGGAATTACCCCAATCGAGTTAGAGGCAAAAGAGGGCTTAGCTCTTATTAACGGAACCGATGGAATGCTCGGAATGCTCATTATGGCCAGTGCAGATCTTCAGCAGCTCTGCACCGTTGCAGATATAACGACAGCGCTCAGTATTGAAGGGCTCCTCGGAACCGATCGCGTCTTTGCTCCAGATCTTCATGCGCCCCTTCGGCCACAGATTGGGCAAGCGGTAAGTGCTGCAAATATCTATGGATTACTTCAAGGATCTGCAATCGTTGCATCGCATAAAGAGAACGATTCAAGAGTTCAGGACGCCTACTCACTTCGCTGTGCGCCACAGGTAAGCGGTGCAGTTCGAGACACCATCGATCACGCGCTTCTTATCGCTCAAAGAGAGTTAGCTAGCGCCATTGATAATCCAGTAGTTCTCCCAGATGGCCGCGTTGAATCTAATGGAAATTTCCACGGTGCACCTGTTGGATACGTCCTGGACTTTCTAGCAATTGCAGCCGCTGATTTGGGATCAATCTCTGAACGTCGCACCGACCGTGCACTTGATCAACATAGATCTGCAGGATTACCACCCTTCCTAGCAAATGATCCCGGTGTTGATTCAGGGTTAATGATTGCTCAGTACACACAAGCTGGTTTAGTCAGTGAGAACAAGAGACTTGCTGTTCCAGCAAGCGTTGACTCGATACCTTCATCTGCAATGCAGGAGGATCACGTCTCAATGGGCTGGTCAGCAGCGAGAAAGCTTCGCAAAGTAGTTGATAACCTTGCAAGAATTCTTGCTATCGAACTCGTCACCGCATCACGCGCCGTTGAGTTAAGAACCGGATTAACACCGGCACCAGCTACGGGACGAGTAATCCAAGAGCTACGCAAGAGCGTTCAAGGCCCAGGCTCTGATCGTTTCTTATCCCCAGAGCTAGAGGCAGCAACAGCTTTAGTTAACTCTGGCGCAGTCACAAGTGCAGCACGAGAGGTTATGAAAACCCTTATCTAGTTGCAAAACCTGCGCTAGCTTCCAAAATTAGCAAGGCAGCTAATCGCAAAGTGCGCTGGTCAGGTGCATCTTGAGCAGCATCGATTTCTGTAATATCAATTGCGCGCACCCGCTTGTCAGAGGCTAAGAGGAATGCAGCCTCTCGAAGTTGATCTGCAGTTAATCCACCTGGCATCGATGCAGGGCATGCTGGAACTGCGGATCTATCGCACACATCAACATCGAGATCGACATAGATCTCACGTCCACCGGCTCCAGCGATATCTACCGCCTTTGCAACAGCTTGAGCAATACTTTGGCTTCGAAGAGCCGCTCTCGAAATAACCGTTACACCGTTCTCCTTTGCGCGTGTGGAGTATTCGAGACTGTTTGCAAAATCAGCGATACCGATTTGAACGATGTTCTTGCCTGGCAAACCAGCTTGAATCAACTGCCATACAGGTGAACCATTTGAGTGACCATCTCTGAGGTCGTGGTGTGCATCTAAAGTAATAAGACCTACATTAGATAAATCCGTCCAAAGGTTTGACGCTAGAGAGTATGTAATGGAGTTATCTCCACCGATTGCAAGTAGGAGTTTGTGTTTACCTAAAACTCCTGAAACCTTTTGCTTAACGCGCTCATACCCGTCCTCACCATCTGGAGAGTCGATATCACCCAGATCGCAAAAAGTCTTTGAATCTAAATCCAAAGCTGCTGAAGTCGAAAAGGTTGAGTACTTAGCAAGTAGCTCTCGAACCTTTGAGGGCGTTAGGTGCGCACTAGTAGGTGAAAGCGAGCTCTTGTGCGCAGGGACTCCCAGGAGAGCAATCTCTGCACCTTCGTTGGATGAAGTAAAGAGCGTATTTGCACGCCTCCACTTTGCATCATGAGGAAGTTGAGGCTCATTCATCTGCTTATCGTAGGGTATTTCTTTGGACTACAATTTGAAACTAGAAGAGTCGCCCGGATCACCGCGTTGCAGCAATGCACCGAGGAAAGTCCGGACTTCACAGAGCAAGGTGGTGGCTAACAGCCACCCGGATCAATCCGCGGGCAAAGTGCAACAGAGAGTAAACCGCCAACAGAAATGTTGGTAAGGGTGAAACGGCGGTGTAAGAGACCACCAGCAACTGCAGA
>CAIMCU010000133.1 GCA_903839585.1 uncultured Actinomycetes bacterium
AGCCTTTGGAATGCTGGGCTTGGAGACTGCACTAGTAATCGTTAACAAGACCATGGTGCAGACAGGGCTGCTTGATTGGTCGGGGGTTGCACAGAGAATGAGTATTTCGCCAGCTCGGATTGGTGGGTATAGCGAACACGGTCAGGAGTTTTCTGTAGGAGCCCCAGCGCACCTGACTGTGATAAATCCAACCCTAACCACGCGAGTAGATCGAGACCTCGTAGCCTCTAAGAGCCGAAATACTCCCTTCCATGGAGTTGAACTTCCAGGTGTAGTTGTAGCAACCTTCTTTAAGGGGGAGCCGACTTTTCTAGATCAGAAGGTGCGAGGTGTAAAGGCGTGAGTAAAGCTTTTCTCGTACTAGATGATGGAAGAGTCTTTGAGGGTTGCCCTTGGGCGGCAAGAGGTAAAACATTTGGTGAAGCCGTCTTTCAAACAGGTATGACCGGCTATCAAGAAACGCTTACAGATCCGAGTTATCACAAGCAGGTGGTGGTTATGACCGCACCGCATATTGGTAACACCGGTGTTAATAAACAAGATAATGAAAGCGGCAAGATTTGGGTAGCCGGTTTTGTAGTTCGCAATCCTTCAACACTGACGAGCAACTGGCGAAGCGAGAAGGATTTAGAGGCAGAGCTTGTCGATCAGGGAGTTGTTGGAATTTCGGGGGTTGATACCCGTGCGTTGACGCGCCACTTACGTGATCGTGGCGCGATGCGAGTCGGTATCTTTTCAGAGCTTGAGATGAGTCGCGAAGAGATGGTGGTCGAGGTGCGTAAAACTGCGCCGATGTCAGGCTCCTATCTCTCCGAAGATGTTTCTACGGATAAACCGTACATAGTCAAGGCGATAGGACAGAAGCGTTTCACAGTCGCAGCTATTGATTTAGGAATTAAGGGCGCAACACCGCGAGCACTGGCCGCACGTGGCGTAGAGGTTCACGTTCTTCCTTACAACTCATCTCTTGCCGATATTGAAGCGATCCACCCGGATGGAGTCTTTCTCTCCAATGGTCCAGGTGATCCCGCAACGATGACTGCGGTGATTGATGTAGTACGGGATGTTCTCACCGCCGAGATACCTGTCTTTGGTATCTGTTTTGGACATCAGATACTTGGCCGAGCACTTGGCTTTGATACCTTCAAACTTACCTTTGGTCATAGAGGAATTAATCAACCAGTTCTAGATAAGAACACTGGCAAGGTAGAAATAACTGCGCACAATCATGGCTTCGCGTTAAAGGCGCCTACCGACGCTGTTTTTTCAACGGTGTTTGGGACCGGTGAGGTAACGCATGTAAGTCTTAACGATGGAGTTGTTGAAGGCTTACAACTTCTAGAACGTGGAGCTTTTAGTGTTCAGTACCATCCTGAAGCAGCTGCTGGACCGCATGATGCGGCCTATCTCTTTGATCGCTTCATATCTCTCATGGAAAAGTACCCACGCAAAGTAGGGGTTCACTAATGGCACGGGATATGTCGATTAACTCTGTACTTGTTATTGGCTCCGGACCGATAGTCATAGGCCAGGCGTGCGAGTTTGATTACTCTGGAACCCAAGCCTGTCGAGTTCTTCGTGCAGAAGGAATTCGGGTGATTTTGGTTAACTCAAATCCAGCGACGATTATGACCGATCCTGAGTTCGCTGATGCGACGTATATCGAACCGATTACGCCGGAGTTCATTGAGAAGATCATCGCGAAGGAGAGACCAGATGCGGTCCTAGCAACCCTTGGTGGCCAAACAGCTCTCAACGCAGCTATCGGTCTCTTTGAGGCAGGTACTTTGCAGAAGTACGGTGTAAAACTCATCGGTGCAGATGTTGCGGCGATAGAGCGCGGCGAAAATAGAGAGCTGTTTCGAGATATCGTCGCAAAGGTAGGCGGAGAGTCTGCAAAATCCATAATTTGTCACACGATGGATGAGGTTTTGGCTGCAGTAAAAACATTGAAGTATCCGACTGTCGTGAGGCCATCTTTTACTATGGGTGGACTTGGTTCCGGTATTGCATTTGACGAAGAGTCACTACGACAGATTGCTGGAGCGGGTCTGCGTCATAGCCCAACTTCCGAGGTATTGATGGAGGAGTCGATTCTCGGATGGAAAGAGTATGAACTCGCGGTTATGCGGGACACGGTCGATCACGTCGTAATCGTCTGCAGTATTGAAAATCTAGATCCTATGGGTGTGCATACAGGTGACTCCATCACTGTTGCGCCGGCGATGACTCTGACCGATGTGGAGTTCCAGAAACTTCGCGATCTTTCTATCGACATCATCAGAGAGGTAGGCGTTGATACAGGCGGCTGCAATATTCAGTTTGCTGTTAACCCAGATGATGGACGAATCATCGTGATCGAAATGAACCCACGAGTATCTAGGTCTAGTGCGCTGGCTTCTAAGGCTACTGGTTTTCCTATTGCAAAGATTGCGACCAAGTTAGCAATTGGTTACACCCTCGATGAGATTAAAAATGACATTACTCAGGTCACACCTGCCTCCTTTGAACCGACCCTAGATTACGTTGTGGTTAAGGCGCCACGCTTTGCTTTTGAAAAGTTTCAAGATGCCGATCCACGTCTTACAACGACTATGAAAAGCGTCGGTGAAGCAATGGCGATTGGTAGATCTTTCCCCGAAGCGCTTATGAAGGCTCTACGTTCGCTGGAACGTAAAGAGGCGATTTTCACCTTCCCGAAGGATGTCTCTGAATCTACTAAGTCAAAGTTGCTAGAGAGCATGAAGGTACCAACAGAGTATCGACTCCAACAGGTTCAACTAGCTCTTTGGGCCGGCGCTACTCCAGCAGAGGTTTTTTCCGCAACTAAGATTGACCCGTGGTATTTGCATCAGATCGGTCTGATCAATGCAGCGGCTCGCGAGATTTCTCAACCGGGAGAGTTAACGTACGAGATTCTCAAAGCCGCTAAGGAGATGGGCTTCTCAGACTCTCAAATCGCGATACTGCGCGACGCTTCCGAAGAGGATGTGCGAAAAGCTAGACACCATCTAAGTATTCGACCTGTTTACAAGACTGTTGATACATGTGCAGCAGAGTTTGAAGCATTCACGCCGTACCACTACTCGAGTTACGAGGAAGAGAGCGAGGTTCGCCCGCGCACTAAACCAGCTGTGATCATCCTTGGCAGTGGGCCCAATCGCATTGGACAAGGCATTGAGTTTGACTACTCATGTGTGCACGCCTCATTTACTCTTCGCGAAGCTGGCTACGAAACAATCATGATTAACTGCAACCCAGAGACGGTTTCAACCGATTACGACACCAGCGATCGCTTGTACTTCGAACCGCTTACTCTGGAGGATGTTCTTGAGATTGTTCACGCCGAAACTCAGGCTGGACCCGTTCTTGGAGTTATCACCCAGTTGGGTGGACAGACACCTCTTGGTTTGGCAGCTGGTCTAAAAGCGGCCGGTGTAAATATCCTGGGTACATCACCTGAAGCGATCAACATGGCTGAGGAGCGTGGAGCCTTTGGTGATCTTTTACTTACGCAGATGCTCAATGCACCCGAGTTTGGAATGGCCTCTTCACATCTTGAAGCGTTGCAGATCGCTCAACGTATTGGATACCCGGTACTTGTTCGCCCCTCCTTTGTTCTGGGCGGACGCGGAATGGAGATTGTCTACGATGACGAGTCCTTGGCAGGATTTATTTCGCGTGCAACGGATATAACACCGGATCATCCAGTATTAGTTGATCGTTTCCTTGATAGTGCAATCGAGATCGATGTTGATGCACTCTACGATGGAAAAGAGCTTTTCTTAGGCGGCGTTATGGAGCATATTGAAGAGGCGGGAATTCACTCCGGAGATAGTGCCTGTGTGTTACCTGCTCACACCATCTCGGAGGTTCAACACAAACAGATTCGTGAAGCAACGGTAAAGATTGCACAAGGCGTCAATGTGCGCGGTTTAATAAACATTCAATTTGCTCTTTCTGATTCAAAACTTTAC
>CAIMCU010000134.1 GCA_903839585.1 uncultured Actinomycetes bacterium
GATACCTCTTGCTTATCTCGCTCAGTAACAAAGGCGCCTCTGTTTGGCACGATCGTTATCAACCCATCCTGTACGAGGCGCTGAAAGGACTCGCGAACCGATGTGCGGCTAACCCCGAGATCCTTCGAAATAGCTGAGTCGCTGATCTTCTGGCCTGGGAGGTAGAAGCCCTCAAGAATCTGCCGGCGCAGTGTTCGCTCAGCGTGGGTAATGGCTAGGGCGCCCGATGCCTTGTCCTCTTTAGGGAAAATCACGCCCAAACCCTCCTCTCACGCTCGCAGCGACCCGTCTGAGCGCTAAAGGCACCATAGATTGTTGACAATCCGAGTGTCAATATGGCCTTGCTCATACTGGAGCCGTTCATTCTGGCGCTGCTCATTTAGAAGAGCTCCTTCGGTACGTGAAGGAAGCCATCCATGATCGCCCGGGCGGTTCTTACAACCGCAACCTTTGAGACCTTTTCGGGGCTGCCCTCAAGATGGTGAACCACGGTCTGCATGACACCAGATGGGTGGCCTAATCGGACCTCGGTCGAACCCGATGGGCTGGCCTTTAACTCCATTAAATCTGAGACAACGGTTCCGGGAAGCAGGCTGGCAACCCCGGTACAAATACCGGCGGTTATCTGGCAAGCCTTATGTGGTGATCGAATCGAAAACATGCGGACAACTAAGTCCACATCATCTTTCTTAATCTCCTTGCCTGCTGAGGTTTTATACGTTGTTGCCGCAGACATGATTCCAATCTTTGGTAGCCCTGGTGTTTCACTCGCGGCTAAGTCAGCGCTCTTGGTTAGCCCCATCCAAACGGCTACCTCACTTCGAATCTGCTCTACCGTTGTCATTATCTCGGTTGAGGCTTCGATGAAATCAGGTAGCTCTACCCCACTCATGCCAAGTGAAGACGCCTTTACAAAAACCGTTGGATTAGCCGCATCGACAACAGATATCTCGAACTGGCGACCATCCTTTAAGGTGACAGTATCCTTCAAGTTTCCGGTAGGAAGCATCTTTCCTGTAACAGCGCCTACTGGGGATTTAAAATCTAAATCTATGCGTGCTCCAGAAGTTGGAACGCCAGCGATATATGTATCTCCTTTTATCGCAGCACGTGCACCTGCGACAGGAACTTGGGCGTCAATAATCTTTCCTGTGTTCACATTGTGAATGCGAACCGTAGTGATACTTCCATCGGAGTTAGCTGGAACGTATCCAGCGTTAATGGCGTAAGGGCCTACTGCGGAGGAGATATTTCCACAGTTACCGCCCCAATCCACTAACTCACTGGTGATATCGACTTGAGCAAAAAGGTAGTCAACATCAGCTTCTGGATGCTCTGACTTTGAAATAATTGCAACTTTGCTGGTTTGTGGCGTCGCTCCACCAAGTCCATTTACCTGTCTTGCATCGGGACTGCCCATGACATTACTTAAAATCTTTGCAATCTTGTTTCGATCACTAGGCAGATCTGAGGCGTTGAAGAAAACCCCCTTGCTGGTTCCTCCTCGGAGGATTGAACAGGGAATAGCTTTAGTTTCTGCTTCAAGCATCAATTAGGCGATCTTTCCTTCGAGGAAGAGCGTTCCTAAATCAATCTTTGCCTCTAGTTCAGATGGGGAGCCTTCATATCGAACTTCGCCTAGAACGAGTACAACAACGTGATCGGCTACGGCAAGTGCTTTACGCACGTTTTGTTCTACAACCAAAACATCTACGCCGCTCTTTGCTAATGCCTGAACGCGGTCATAGATGAAATCAACCATCTTGGGAGATAGCCCCAGTGATGGCTCATCAAGGAGTAGCAGCTTGGGGCTCTGCATAAGCACTTTTGCCATGGAAAGCATTACCTGCTCACCGCCAGATAGGTTTCCGGCGAACTGAGTTCTGCGCTCACTAAGGATCGGCAAAAACTCATAGACCTTTTCTAAACGCTCTTGAACTACCTTCTTATCTTTAACAGAGAAGGCGTTGATAATTAAGTTCTCTTCAATTGTTAATAGTGGAAAGACAACTCGCCCCTGCGGAACCATGGTGATTCCTTCGTATACGAGCTTGTTTGCGGGAAGGTTTGTTACATCCTTGCCATCGAGGGAGACGGTTCCGCTCCAGGTTTTGATTAAGCCAGAGACAGACTTTAGGAGAGAGCTTTTTCCAGATCCATTTGGACCAATGATGGTCGTGATTCCACCAGTTGGTACCGCCATGTTTACACCGTGAAGAGTCTCAACTTTGCCATAGCCTGAGATTAAGTTGCTTACCTCTAAAATATTTTTAGTGGCCACCTAGGAACGCCTCCTTTACACGATCATTATTAACAATTACATCCGGCGTACCTTGAAGCTCAACGACTCCATTGCTTAATACAGAGATGTTGTCACAGAGCTTTGCGACCATTGGAAGGTTGTGCTCAATTAGAATGATCGATAGGCCTTGGGACTTTAAATCCTTTAAATGCTGCGCCATTTGTTCAATAAGCCCAGGATTGATACCGGCAAACGGTTCGTCAAGCATAAGAACTTTAGGTGAGTGCATTAAAACCTGTGCGAACTCAAGAAGCTTTGACTGTCCGTAAGACAAGGTAGAGGCTTCTGCATTTGCCAAACCGCTTAGGTGAACAAAGTCTAAGAGCTCAAGTGCTCTCTCCTTAGTGTTCCCTGTACGGTTCTTTGATTTACCAGCGAAGACGAGAAGGTTTTCTGCAACGGTTAAGTTTCTAAAGATTCTAGTCAACTGAAATGTACGGATAACTCCTTGTCGAGCGAGAATGTGAGGAAGCTTTCCAATGACATTGTTGCCTTCAAAGAAGACCTCGCCCTCATCAGCTTTTTGATAACCGGAGATGATGTCAAAGAGTGTTGACTTACCGGCACCATTAGGTCCGATGATCCCGGAGATCTTTCCTTGTTCTAGTGATAGATCGATGCCCTTGAGGACTTCGATGCCACCGAAAGACTTCTTAATGCCCTTTATCTCTAATATTGAATTACTCATACCTACCACCCAATAACTTTGCGCCACTTAGGGGATTTCCGAAGAAGTCCAAGAATTCCATTAGGCATGAAGATCATCAGGGCCATCAAGATAATTCCATAGAGAGCTAAATCAGTACCTGGGCGCTCTGTGAAGGTGCTTGAAAGTAACTGCGAGACTGGAATCAAAATAATCGCACCGATAGTTCCGCCGAGGTAGCTATTCATTCCACCAAGTACTGAGATCAGAATAATCTGAACTGAGATACCGATGCTCATGACTGTACTGGGATCTAAGAAGAGAATGAACTGCGCAAAGAAGGTACCGGCAGCGGATGAAATAATCGCTGCGATAACGAAGGCTGACATCTTGGCCTTGAGAATGCTTATTCCGCCACGAGATGCTGCAATCTCGTCATCTCTTACTGCAAGCATCTCAAAGCCTAGGCGTGAGCGACGTAGTTTGTAGGAGAGAACAACTGTGATGAGCCAGATAATTAAAATGATGTAGTAGTAAACGGTTCGATTTGGAAACTGGAAGTTAAGCGGGTTCTCTTCATACTTAAGCGGGATGCCTTGAGATCCACCTGTAATATCTGAAAAGCTCATCGTTAACTCATAGATAATCAACCCTAGAGCCACGGTACCTAGTGCAAAGTAATCCCCTTTAAGACCAAATCTAAAGA
>CAIMCU010000135.1 GCA_903839585.1 uncultured Actinomycetes bacterium
GACTTAGGAGCAGCTATCGCTTGTGGCATTATTGTGCCTGCGAGTGTGATTACTGCAAAAAGTGCCAGCCCTCGCTTGAACTTGTTATTCATCCATGTAACCCTTCTAGCTTTTTGTTTCGCATCAGTGCGGAACGAATTTGAGTTTAGATTGTTGACAATAGGGTGTCAACGCATCTGCGCTCACGATTTGATAAAGGAGCAAACTCTCCGAATTGCACAATCAGTCGGGTTACAACGGAGTTGACATTACTATTAGGGTAATCTCGCAGGTAGCGGTTTATAACATTATGTAATTTAAAACCTTGAGTTAAGCCAAGTTAACAATTACATCGGCTCTTGGAAATGTGCTCTCAATCAACTGAGCGTTGATCTCATCCGAACCTAGCGAGCGCTCCCGAGCTTCTTCGCGGGTGCGGCCGTACTTCACGTGGCGGTCGATTAACCTAGCGATTCGATGATCATCGTTAACGGTGACTACCCAACTCTCATCGAGGAGATCCTTAACCTGCTCCCACCCGAGCTTGTCGTATAAGAGGTAGTTTCCTTCAGTCAAAATGATTCTTGTCTCCGGTAGAACTGTGCCCTCTCCCGCAATCGACTCCTCTATCTCGCGGTGAAAGACCGGGTAGTAGATCGGATGTTCGGTCTCCTGGCGGACCCTCTTGAGTAGAGATACGAAGCCATGCGAGTCAAAGGTGTGTTCTGCCCCTTTTCGGTCTAACCGGCCCAGCTCAACGAGAACCTTGTTGCTCATATGAAAGCCATCCATCGGCAGGACGCTCATCTCTGGAAAGGCGATCTTCTTGCTCAGATACTCCGACAGGGTGGATTTACCGGCTCCTGGCTTGCCAACAATTCCAATAACGACCCGTTTATCCGTGCTAGCAGCGATCTCCTTGAGCCTGGCTGCTGCATCCTCTAAGGAGTTAATCTCGATCGGCATACAGGCCTACCTTTCTAGGCAGGCTCAGCCTGCACGGATTAGGCTCATATCCTCTCATCCGCAGGGAAATCCTGCGTATAAAGAATGTATAACGATGTACCTGTTTACCCCTATTTCACCTTAAAACCATTTGCCATTCAATTTCACACGGGTATTGTTGCGCGGGCTAGACCCACCTATAGGAGGAAATACATGGCAAAGTTGTTCTCACGCCGTTCAGCAGCACTTGTGGCTGCAGCGGCTGCGTCAATGCTAGTTCTTTCAGCTTGTTCATCAGGCTCAGACAGCGGCGACAAAGTAGCAGTAACACTTATTACAAAGGACACAGTTAACCCATTCTTCGTAGCAATGCGCGAGGGTGCACAGGCAAAGGCTGACGAGCTAGGTGTAGACCTAACACTCGCAGCTGGTAAGGAAGAAGGAGATGCTGCAGGACAGATCGCAGCAATCGAGAACGCTGTGTCTGCAAAGCACGCAGGTATCTTGATCACACCTACTTCAGCTGAGGTTAACGATGCAATTACTAAGGCACGCGAAGCTGGCCTTTTCGTAATCGCACTTGATACACCTACAGACCCAGCAGATATCGTTGACATCACATTCGCAACAGACAACTGTCTTGCAGGTGAAGCAATCGGTAACTGGGCAAACGCAAAGCTTGGTACAGGCAAGAAGGCAATCATCGCGCTTCTCGACATCTTTGATGACAAGAACGTAACTGTTGACTACTGCCGCGACAACGGCTTCCTTAAGGGCTTTGGTATCGATGTTAACGATCCAAAGATCATGGGAGACGAAGCAAAGACAGGTTCATACGCTGGTATCAACTCAGGTAAGTATGAGATCGTCGGAAACGTTGCAACACTAGGTAACGAAGAGGGTGGACGTACTGGCATGGAGAAGCTCCTTGCTAAGAATCCAAACATCAACGTTGTTTACACACTCAACGAGCCAGCAGCTGCTGGCGCTTACGCTGCTCTTCAGGCAGCTAAGAAGGAGAAGCAGGCGATCATCGTTTCTGTTGACGGTGGACGTGCTGGTGTTGAGAACGTAGCTGCTGGCGTAATTGGTGCAACTGCTCAGCAGTACCCACTACGTATGGCATCACTTGGTGTTCAAGCAATTTACGACCTCATCAAGAGCGGTACTAAGCCAGAAGTTACTTCTGGTAAGGACTTCTATGACACAGGCGTAACATTGATTACAGATGACCCACAAGAGGGTGTCGAGTCACAAGACACTGCTTACGGTCTAGAGAACGCTTGGGGTTAATCCTCACCAAATAACTAATAAGTAACGAAAGTTACTCAATAGTTGTTGAGAGAAGGCGGTTACTTCGGTAGCCGCCTTCTTCTCATTTGGACCAATATCTATTACAGTTACGGTCGTTCAAGTCCTAAAGATTTGTATCTCAAGAAATAGGGGAGTCAGATGTCAACCGAAGTCGCGTATGACGCAGCAACAGAGTTTATGAATCGAGACTCGTTCTCGACGAAGGTTCAAAACACATTACACCGCTATCCATGGCTGAGCTCAGCGATTGTGCTCGCAATTGCGCTTGTGGTTTTTGGCCGATTCAATGAGAACTTCTTAACACCAAATAACTTTTCTCTAATTCTTCAGCAGGTAGCGATCGTTGGAGCGGTTGCAGCTGGTCAGACAATTATCATTCTGACAGCCGGAATCGACCTCTCTTGTGGAGCGATGACCGTCTTTGTTGCGATGGTTATGGCAACGCTCACCTTCAAGAACGGTGTTCCACCAGTTCTCTCCTTCATCATCGGATTACTTCTCGGTGTTGCATCCGGTGCCTTTAACGGCTTCTTGGTAACGAAGGTAAAGCTCCCTCCCTTCATCGTTACCCTCGGTACCCTCAACATATTTGTTGCTCTCACTCTTATCTACTCAAAGGGACGCACAGTCCGTAACACTGAGGTAGATCCTTTCTTCGTTCTTCTCGGTAAGTACATCGATATCGGAGAGTTCCGAATTACTACAGGTGTAGTTGCAGTTATCTTCCTATATCTCATCTTGGCTTTTTCTCTTCGCTTTACAGGATGGGGCCGCCACGTATACGCAGTTGGTGATGACATCGAAGCTGCACGCCTTGCAGGTATCTCTGTAAACCGTGTTCTTATGAGCGTTTACTCACTCGCAGGCTTGGTATTCGCATTCACCGCATGGGTTCAAATTGGCCGTGTTACCGCTGCTAGCCCAAACGTTGGTGGCGATCTAAACCTCGACTCAATCACTGCGGTGGTTATCGGTGGAACATCACTCTTTGGTGGTCGCGGTGCTATTTTCGGTTCATTCCTCGGAGCAATCCTCGTTGGTGTGTTCCGTAACGGCCTCACACTTGCTGGTGTAGATCTTTACTATCAGATCCTTGCAGTGGGTGTACTTATTCTCTTCGCAGTTTCGGTTGACCAGTGGATCAGAAAGGCACGTTCATGAGTAAGAAGCCAGTATTAGAGGCAAAGAACATCCTCAAGACCTACGGTCGCGTCGTTGCACTAGATGATGCAAGTCTTCAACTCTTTCCAGGTGTAGTGCTTGCAGTTGTAGGCGATAACGGTGCCGGAAAGTCAACCCTTATTAAGTGCCTAACAGGTGCTGAAGTTCCAGATGCTGGTTCGATTGAGATTGATGGACAAGAGGTTCACTTCCGTCGCCCACAAGATGGTCGTCATGCAGGAATTGAAACCGTGTACCAAACACTTGCGGTATCACCTGCTTTAGATATCGCATCAAACCTTTTCTTAGGTCGAGAGATTCGCAAGAAGGGACCTCTTGGTTCAATCTTCCGCATGCTCGATCAAGCTGGCATGAAGAAGGCGGCTAAAGAAGAGATCATGGCCCTTGGAATTGGAACTATCCAAAACATTAGCCAGGCTGTTGAAACACTTTCAGGTGGTCAGCGTCAAGCCGTTGCGGTTGCTCGTGCAGCTACATTCGGTCAGAAGTTGATCATCCTCGATGAGCCAACAGCTGCTCTTGGTGTCCGTGAGTCCGCACAGGTTTTGAAGTTGATTCAAACCCTTCGCGATCGCGGAATTCCAGTAATTTTGATCTCACACAACATGCCTCAGGTATTTGAAGTTGCTGACCGTATTCACGTTCAGCGCCTCGGTCGTCGTGCAGCTGTTGTAACACCTAAGACTCACACAATGAACGATGTTGTAGGAATCATGACAGGTGCGCTCAAGGTTGAAGAGAAGGATCAAACCCTCCAGCCAATTCGTTAATTGACGAACTCAGAAGTTAAGACAATGACCACATCGGATCATATTGAATCTGATGTGGTCATTGTTGGTTCTGGGATGGGTGGAGCAACAACTGCCTACGCATTAGCTAAAAAAGGTGTCAACGTTCTCGTATTAGAGCGCGGGGAGCGAATCCCTAAAGAGGATCAGAACTGGTCACCCAAAGCCGTCTTTGTTGAAAAGCGGTACAAGCCAGATGAGATTTGGTTAGACAAGGACAACAATGAGTACGGCCCAGGACTTCACTACGTTGTGGGCGGAAATACAAAGGTCTATGGAGCATCACTACCCCGCTTTAAGGAGGCTGATTTCGGTGTTATCCAACATGAAGAAGGAGTCTCACCTGCTTGGCCATTTACATATAAGGATCTAGAGCCTTACTACTACCAAGCCGAGGTTCTCTACAAAGTACATGGCACAAAGGGCGATGATCCGATGGGCCCAGTGCGAGAAAAAGAGTTTCCATACCCTGCGATGCCGCACGAGCCTTACGTTGCAGATTTGGCCGAGCGTCTTAAGAAAGCTGGCGTGCGCCCATATGCAAACGCTATGGGTGTTGATTTAGCAACCGATGGAAAGTGCATCCGTTGCAAAACCTGTGATGGTTTTGTTTGTAAGGTCGATGCAAAATCCGATGCAGAGATTAACGCGCTAAATCCAGCGATAGCTACCGGCAAAGTTAAGTTGATGACCGGTGCGAAGGTTGAAAAGGTTGTGCTCACACCCGATGGAAAGAGCGTTGACCACCTCCTTGTTGAGACCAAGGATGGCGTAGTAAAAGTCTTTGGCAAAAAGTTTGTTCTCTCTGCTGGAGGCGTAAACAGCGCTGTTATTCTTCTTAAATCTGGGGTTGCTAACTCCTCAGATATGGTCGGCCGCAACTTTATGATGCACAACAACGCACATATCGCTGCCTTTGATATCCGCCGGAAAAATGACATTACCTTTCAAAAAACAATGTCCTTTGCGGATTGGTACTACGACGGTGGAAAAGGTTATCCATTCGGAGTCGTGCAGTTAATTGGAAAGGTTCAAGGAATCATGGCTAAGAGCTGGGCCACGAAAGTGCCTCTACCTCTTCTAAACTTTGTTATGAATCGCAGCGTAGAGTTTGTTGTTATGGCTGAGGATCTTCCTTCTAAAGATAACCGCGTAACCGTTGATGCTCAAGGAAGAATCAAAGTTACCCGCAACTCAATCGGCATGAAGACCCACGCAAAGTTTATGAAGAAGACTGAAGCGGTACTGCGCAAAGCTGGATATCAAGCCATATTCGTGCAGCCATTTGATATCTCTATGAACTCACACCAATGTGGAACAACTGTTGCTGGAAATGATCCGCGCACCAGCGTTGTTGATCAGTACTGCAAAACTCATGATGTAAACAATCTTTGGCTCATCGATGCAGGTTTTATGCCATCTTCGGCGGCGATGAACCCCGCCTTAACAATTGCTGCACAGGCTCTTCGCATCGTCGAAGAGTCAGATCTAGCTACCTTCGCTTAATCCATTTTACGGTTAGCCAACTTATAAGAACCACCAGGACCAGTGTGACAATCTGCCAAAATGAGATTGGAAAAGGTGAGTGTTTGGGTAATTCCGGGCTGGCCTCTAAGGTACTTGAGCTTATCGAAATAGTTGAAACTAACCCTGCATGATCGCTTCCATAGGGCGGCTTCGTACCAAAAATTTTTGAACTTACTGCAGCAGGTCCGTTCTTAAGGAATATGTAGTCAAGACGATCGGTAAATCCGAACTTATTTCCCATCATGTTTGCACGAGCAACTCTCTTTGAATCTGGACCAGTGAGCAGTGCATTCATGCCCCAGGTATAGTTCAAAGGGTCGCTCGAATCTGGACCAGCATCTATAAAACCGTTCTCCTTCATAATTTTGAATGCGCTGCAAGTTGATTTACCTACCGGACAAACCTTTAGATCGCTTTCGGGTTGCTCCCCTGGATTTGCTTCATCTGCAGAACGAGGATCTCTCGGGTCAGAGTTAAAGTCCCCCATGATGACAATAGGAGTTTGGGTATTTGCAACATCTGAGACAAGTTGTGCAGCTTGCTTTGCTGCAGTTGGAACTTTGCCTGGATCCCACAAGGATTCTAAATGAGTAGAAATGAATCGAACTGGTTTCCCCCCGATTGAGATGTCTGCCCAGGTATACCCTCTATGAATCGTCATAATGGTCGGAATAATCTTGTAGGAACTCTCGTACTCAGTATTACCAACTCTTAACAAACTACCCTGAAGTGACTTCTTAATAAGTAACGCATCTGCAATTTCGAATCCACAAGCGACTTTCGCGGTTCCAAAAAGAGGTGCAAATATCTTTCTATCTTCTACTGTCGTAAGGAAAGGAATTGCAGGGATCGAATAACCTGGATTAAATGCGGTTACTCCGTCTTTGGTTGCCAAGACATAATTGCCACCAAGTTTGTCCATAAGTGTCTGGGTAAAATCGAAAACAGTTTTCTTCTTGGAAAATACTGTCTTCTTACAGAACCACCTCGTTGCTTCTTGGATTCCGATCACATCTGGCTTCTCTTGCAAGATCTCTTCAACCAAAACCTCGCTTCGTTTCTCAAAATCAGTTGCTGCGACTTGTCCCCACATGAACTGAGCTGCCGCAGGCAAGTCAGGGATTAATTGAAGGGCAACACCAACGTCAGCACCTAAATAAAGATTGCGTGACATCACTGTGACCGTAGGCTCGGCAGATACAGCAAATTCAGGGGTCAGCGACAACGCTAGAAAGATAGTGAAAGCGCCGGCTATTTTTCTCACGCTCCCATTATGCGATAACACTTAGTACTCTTATCGGATGGCACAGGAAGATAAGGGCGAGCGCGTTCATGATCAAGCCCCCTCTGATGATTTTGCAGAGTTCATGCGCTCTGGTTGGGCGCCCTCGCACTTAGATGGTTTAGAGCCTTTAGAGGTCGTTACATACGCGTACTCGCGCCGCCAGACACTCTCTCGCGCATTTACGGGTATCCGCCTTGTTCTACCAGCCGGCAACTTTAAGGTTCGATCAAACGATACCGATTACGCCTACCGACCACACAGCGCCTTTGCCTACTACAGCGGGGTTCAGGGCGCAGATGCCACAGCCGACTCCGTTTTAGTAATGGAGCCAAATGTAGATGGTGGACACGATACTTATCTGTATATCCATCCACGTTCAACGCGAGAGACCGATGCCTTTTATCGCGATGCAAGGTATGGCGAACTCTGGGTTGGCCGCCGTTTCAGCTTAGA
>CAIMCU010000136.1 GCA_903839585.1 uncultured Actinomycetes bacterium
AACCCCCGACCCGGTGATTAAGAGTCACCTGCTCTACCAACTGAGCTAACAACCCATTCAGGGGGTCGAATCCCTGAATGCAGAGCAGACCTTATCAGCGTTGCGGAGTTTGTCTAAACACCCCTCTGAGGCGAGTATTGCCAGATGAGCCAGTGGGAAAAACGGGTAGCGGTGGCCTTAATTCTTGGCCTATCAATTCCTGCGCTATCTACTACTTCCTCTGTAGCAACAATTCGACTTTCACAGGTTAGCGCTGTGGATGCTCTGTCATCCCTACCGGTAAAGGGTCGGGCGGCAAAGACTGGATTTTCACGAGATCAGTTTGGACCTGCTTGGTCTGATGTCGATCGCAATGGCTGCGATACTCGAAACGATATCTTGAAGCGGGATTTAGTTGATTTACTCTTTAAAGAGAGAACAGATAACTGCGTAGTGCTCACGGGTACTTTGATTGATAAGTACTCAGGGGAGGAGATTGTATTTACCCGTGGAGTCTCTAGCAGCATGGATGTTCAAATCGATCACGTTGTTGCACTCTCAAACGCATGGGTTACAGGGGCTTACAAACTCAGCGATCTTCAGCGTAAGGCGCTCGCAAACGATCCGCTGAATCTCTTTGCAGTTAAAGGTCGTTTGAACTCTCAAAAGAGCGATGGCGATGCCGCCACCTGGCTTCCTCCGTTGAAGAGTTTTAGGTGCACCTATGTGGCGCAGCAGGTTGCAGTCAAGAAAAAGTACAAGCTTTGGGTTACGGCGCCTGAAAAGGCAGCGATCGCAAAGATTCTAAGTGGCTGCCCGAAGCAGCAGCTTCCAACTAAGTAGTTTTACTAGTGGCTGTCGTTATAGCGCTTGTATGAAGCGTTAATCTCAAGCTCAGCAGCGTCATGTCCAACCCAGTCACCACCATGAACCTCTTTGCCAGGTTCTAGAGTTTTATATACCTCGAAGAAGTGCTTAATTTCATCCAACTCATAAACGGGCACATCTTCTAGATCATTAAGGTTTGATTTACGGATATCTCCTGCTGCAACGCATAGGAGCTTGTCATCTCCGCCTTTTTCATCGGTCATGCGAAACATTCCGATGACACGGCAGGAAACCACACAGCCAGGAAATGTTGGTTCATCCAGCATAATCAGAGCATCAAGGGGATCGCCATCTAAGGAGAGAGTGTTCTTAACAAAGCCGTAGTCGTGAGGAAAGCGGGTTGCCGTAAAGAGCATGCGATCTAGACGAACCTCGCCGGTGTTGTGGTTGATCTCGTACTTATTGCGTGAACCAGCCGGGATTTCTACAACAACATCGAAGATCATCTTTGCCGACTTTCTATTTAGCTACCGATTGATAGCGGATAAAACTTGGGGTGAACGACGGGGCTCGAACCCGCGACATCTCGGACCACAACCGAGTGCTCTACCAGCTGAGCTACGCCCACCATGTGCTGACTTAGTGCTTATCCTACCGGTTCATCAGTCGTGGCTGAATCTTCGTTTTGGGCTGGGATGAAGAAGTTCTCGCGGTAGTACTTCAACTCAGCGATGGAGTCTTGGATATCTCCGAGGGCTCGGTGGTTACCGGTCTTGGCGGGGGCCTGGAAGTAGATCTTTGGCTGCCAGCGACGGGCTAACTCCTTAACCGATGAAACATCGACTGTTCGGTAGTGCAGGAACTCATTTAACTTTGGCATATCGCGAGCGATAAAACTTTGATCAACGCTTACAGAGTTTCCAGCAAGTGGAGATTTACCAGCAATGGTTCCCGCGGATTCTAGGTACTTAATTATTTGATCCTCTGCCTCTGCAAGTGTTACTCCGCTTGGAATCTCGGTGATCAAACCGGAGGCGGTATGCATTTGGGTTACAAACTCATTCATGCTAGCCAACTGCTCTGGTGTGGCTTTGATAACAAGGTCGACACCCTCACCGATGATGTTGAGCTCGGAGTCGGTAACAAGAACCGCTATTTCGACGAGGACATCTTTATCCAGCAAGAGCCCAGTCATCTCACAATCAATCCAGATCAGATGTGGGAGGTCGTATGCCATTGGGGGAGTTTATGGGTATGAGTGCGCCTGGCAGGAATCGAACCTGCGACAACTCGCTTAGAAGGCGAGTGCTCTATCCGACTGAGCTACAGGCGCCTGCAGGGGTCGTGTG
>CAIMCU010000137.1 GCA_903839585.1 uncultured Actinomycetes bacterium
GAAAACGAGAGTTTTGCTTTGATGTCCGATTCAATCATTTCTAATCCTTAGTCATTCAATATTATGATTAATACACAATTCGTTCACATACCTTTACTACTACACCAACACGCTGAATTATTTCTCTCTCAGCTTGTGTAAAACTGTTTTAAAAGAGTCAGACTGCATCTCCTTCTCCAGCGCTGGTACAGAATCTTTACGACCAATCAATAAATCCATAAGGTCGTTGTCATCTAGTGCCAGAAACTGGCTCAAAACTTTTCCATCTTCTGCACTTAACTGGGCGCCATAGCGCTCAAAAAAACGTTGCAGAATTAAATCATTCTCAAGTAAGCCCCTGCGAGCATCACTCTTGAGACGATACAACTCTGCGTTACTCAGGGTCATACTGCCCTACGAACCATCAACTCCTTGATCTTGCCGATTGCCTTAGTTGGATTGAGGTGCTTAGGGCATACATCTACACAATTCATAATCGTATGACAACGGAATAAGCGGTACGGATCTTCTAAGTTATCTAAACGCTGTGAGGTTTCTTCATCACGGCTATCAGCGATAAAGCGATACGCCTGCAACAGACCTGCTGGACCAACAAACTTATCAGGGTTCCACCAGAAGGATGGACATGCAGTTGAGCAAGAGGCGCACAAAATGCACTCATACAAACCATTTAACTCTTCACGCTCTTCAGGACTCTGCAGACGCTCTTTTTCTGGGGGCGGATTATCATTTACTAAGTAAGGCTTAATAGACAAGTATTGTTTGAAGAACAAAGTCATATCAACAATCAAGTCACGCACGACCGGTAAACCAGGTAGTGGACGTAATGTGATGACCTTAGGCAATGTCAACATATTGGTCAAACAAGCCAAGCCATTTTTGCCGTTGATGTTCATCGCGTCTGAACCACACACACCTTCACGGCATGAACGACGATAAGAAATCGATTCGTCTTGCTTCTTTAAAGAAATCAAAGCGTCGAGCAACATGCGCTCTCCAGTGAGTTCTAGCTCATAGCGTTCCATGCGCGGCGCTGCATCGACATCGGGATCGTAGCGGTAAATTTCAAATGTACGGATATCACTCATCTTCTATCTCTTTTACTTAAAAAGTACGTTCTTTTGGAGGAACTGAATCAACGGTCAATGGTTTTAACTGAACCGGCTTATAGTCCAAGCGATTACCTTCGCTATACCAAAGGGTGTGCTTCATCCAATTGGCATCATCTCGAAGCTGGTGATCATCGTGCGAATGCGCGCCACGACTTTCTTTACGAGCCGCTGCAGAAATCATCGTTGCATTGGCAGTCTCAACCAAGTTAGCTACTTCCAAAGCCTCAATTCGGGCGGTATTAAAAATTGCTGATTTATCTTTTACCCAGAGATGCTTAGCACGCTCAGTCAGCTTAGCCATTTGACGAACACCTTCATCCATCAACTCTTGATTACGGAATACACCAGCATATTTCTGCATCGTTTTGCGGATGTCATTTGCAACGTCTTGTGCATACTCACCAGAAGTGGAGTTATCCAAGGCAGCAATACGAGCCATCGTTTGCTCGCCAGCATTAGCAGGCAATGGTTTGAACTCGCGATTCTTCAGATTTAGTCCAACAATGTGATTGCCAGCTGCACGGCCAAACACTAAAAGATCTAGTAATGAATTTGTACCCAACCGGTTTGCACCATGCACAGAAACGCATGAGCATTCACCAATGGCATACAGACCATTAATGACTTCGTTGTGCTTACCATTTGCCGGCACAACGACTTGACCGTTGATATTGGTTGGAATGCCGCCCATCTGATAGTGAATCGTTGGTACCACTGGAATAGGCTCTTTGGTTACATCTACGTTCGCAAAGTTAATACCGATTTCATATACAGAAGGTAAACGCTTCATGATGGTCTCAGCGCCAATGTGGGTCAAGTCAAGCACGACATAGTCACCGTTAGGGCCGCATCCGCGCCCTTCTTTAATTTCTTGATCCATACAGCGAGAAATGAAATCCCTTGGCGCTAAATCTTTATAGGTTGGCGCATAGCGTTCCATAAAACGCTCGCCATCTTTGTTGCGCAAAATTGCGCCCTCACCGCGACAACCTTCAGTCAACAGTACGCCTGCACCAGCTACGCCAGTTGGGTGAAATTGCCAGAACTCCATGTCTTCCAATGGAATACCTGCGCGGGCTGCAAGACCCATGCCATCACCGGTATTAATAAATGCATTGGTTGATGCATCCCAGATACGACCAGCGCCACCAGTTGCCATCAAGACAACTTTTGCTTCAAGAATATAAACCTGACCTGTTTCCATTTCGAGCGCAGTTACACCAACAACATCACCCGCGTCATCACGAATCAAATCCAGCGCCAACCATTCAACAAAGAAGTTTGTTTTAGCGCGGACGTTACGTTGATACAAAGTGTGGAGCATCGCATGACCAGTGCGGTCAGCAGCCGCACAGGCACGTTGGACTGGCTTCTCACCGTAGTTTGCAGTATGGCCGCCAAATGGGCGCTGATAAATGGTGCCGTCTGGGTTGCGGTCAAATGGCATACCGAAATGCTCAAGCTCATAGACTGCTTTTGGCGCTTCACGACACATGAACTCGATGACGTCTTGATCACCTAACCAGTCAGAGCCTTTGATCGTGTCATAAAAATGATAGTGCCAATTATCTTCACTCATATTGCCCAGTGAGGCACCGATACCACCTTGCGCAGCAACAGTATGTGAACGTGTTGGAAATACTTTTGTTAGTACAGCAACATTGAGGCCAGCTTCTGCTAACTGTAATGAAGCACGCATACCTGAGCCACCCGCACCAACAATCACCGCATCAAAACGGCGGCGGGGCAATGATTTTTGAATCGCAGTCATCGA